>NZ_CACSIH010000220.1:0-744 GCF_902705805.1 Alteromonas alvinellae
TTTAAATGCTGTAAGTAAATGACGCCTAACACCCGCATAAGGGGCAAAAGCGTGGTGCGAGAATAGCGAAGCCGCACCACGTTTTTGTCCCAGTGACCGCAGGGAACGAATTAATGCGTTTGTTATACGCAATTTGCCACACATGTAGCGGATTGCTACAATGCAATGGCGAACCAATAGGAGACATATTATGGCAACCGCAAGCGTAAGACTAGACCAGGATCTAGTCGAAAAGGCGACTATTATGGGCAAAGCACTAAACCGAACTATGCCAAAACAGATTGAGCATTGGGCAAAGATTGGTGAAATGATGGAAGATAACCCTGATTTGCCGTACGAATTCGTGAAACAGGCAATTATTGCCAAAGCTGAAAAAGAGGCCGGAAAATTGGAGCCTTACGATTTTGGCTAAGATTACCAGTGTTTTACAGACAGCTAATTTTAAGAGAGCAGTAAAGAAGTTACATCAGAATCAGAAAAAAGATTTGGATAAGGCCGTAAAGGAATTAATGGACGATCCTCTTCTAGGAGAGCAGAAAAAAGGCGACCTGGCCTTTCTTCGCGTGTACAAGTTCAAGATGGTCAAGCAGTTAACTTTACTTGGTTACAGCTACGAGGATGGCACTGTAATACTCGAATTAATTGCACTTGGCTCTCATGAAAATTTTTATCGCGATGTTAAAAAGTTATTCTGACCCAATTGCGTATAACTTCCAAATATGGGGCGCAAACACGTGTGCAATA
>NZ_CACSIH010000221.1:0-83500 GCF_902705805.1 Alteromonas alvinellae
GAGTGGGCAATGATCTATGCGGATTGGTATTATTAAATGTTGGCAACCCAGTATTTTTTAAGCGTTACGCTTTGCGCCTCTCTCCTACTTATGGATTCCCCGAATAAGCCGCTGTCTTGGCGGTTTAACGATTTCAGTGTTTATTCCTTACCTGAGCCCTTACAATACAAGCACTTCGTTGTTGCAGCATGAGTATTCAAGGCTCACGCTGTGTAATTCAACAACTTATTGCTAAAAGAGACCTTTTATGAGACTTCTACTTTCTGTGGTTTTCGCTATAACTATCGCTGGATGCTCTACCCTTTCACAGCTTTCGGTGTATACCATTTCCAATGCCGAGTTAGAGCAAGTACTTGATAGCCAAGTAACCGAGTTACAAAAACGGACGTCACTTGCCGGTATTCCACTTTATTTAGACGTGGAAGATATGACAGCAACTATAGGTCCAGATGGTAGAGACGTGGTCCAGCTCGGCGCTATTGCCACAGCTCGTATAAGTGCTTTTGGTTTGAATTACCCTGCAAAGGTAAGTCTTGCACTAGAGGGTACGCCCTACTACGACAGTGAAGAAAAGGCGATATTTGTGCGTTCGCTGTCGCTGCTAGATAGCACTATTGATGCGGGTGGCTTTAGAGGTAACTTAGCGCCAGTTAGCAGTGAATTCATGCAGCTCATTAACGGTTACCTGGCGTCCAACCCTATTTACCGATTAGATTCAACAAACAGGGCCGTCAGCCTGCTATCAAGCGTGCCTTTACAGCTCACGGTTGAGCAAGGCCAACTGGCGCTTAGACCGAAGCAATAACACAGTGGCTGTTACTTCCAAGCCGGTTAAAAGCGTATCGTGTCGTTTAGTTGTGGAATAGTAACATTCCACCCTTTTTCTCTTATGGCGCTTTGCAATTCTTGTTTAGCGCCGTCCTCACCGTGAACTAGGTAAACTTTCGGTTGCTTAGTAAAATGCGATAGCCAGCCGATGAGCTGCTCTTGACTTGCGTGTGCCGAGAACCCACCTAGCGTATGAATTTGAGCGCGAACTACAATGTCCTCGCCAGCCATTTTAATATGTGTCGCCCCGTCGATAATTTTTCGTCCCGGCGTACCCATTGCTTGAAAGCCTACGAATACCACGTGAGATTGTTTGCGCCATAGGTTCTGTTTTAAGTGATGCCGAATTCTTCCTCCGTTACACATGCCACTACCAGCAATAATAATGGCGCCGCTAACAACTTTATTTAGGGCAATAGACTCTTCAGTTGACGTTGTGTAACTTAAAATGGGCAGTAAGGAATGTAAGCTTTGGTTGTGGCTATGCGCACGCTCAGCACTATCTTCAATAGCGTCTAAATCTTCTTCATTATAAACATCTTGGTAACGGTGATATATCTCGGTAACCGCGATGGCCATCGGGCTATCTAGAAATACTTTTTGATGACGCAATTTCCCCTGTTGATAGAGCTCACCTAAACGAAAAATGATTTCTTGGGTTCGCCCAACCGCAAATGACGGAATGAGGATGTTTCCGCCATTCTCACTGGCCTGCAAAATCACCTCTTCAAACTCATCAAGGGTGTCTTTCATTGAGCGGTGGTTGCGATCGCCATAGGTCGACTCTAAAAGCACGATATCAGCATCAGTGACTATGTCTGGGTCGCGGAGCAATGCAGCCTGCGAATTACCAAGATCGCCAGAAAAGACCAGCTTTTTAGTCTGACCGTTTTCAGTAATAAATATTTCCACTATTGCTGAACCAAGAATGTGCCCAGCATCAGCGAAGTTAATTTCCACGTCTTGCGTGATTTTACGCTTGGTGTGGTAGCGAGTTGGTATGCATAGTTTCATCACACCGTCCACTTCCTCTTGGCGATACAGGGGTTCGATGAGCGGCTTGCCCGAACGCTGCCGCCGCTTGTTCTCCCACTCAGCATCCCGCTCCTGCAAAGAAGCGGCATCTTTTAGCAACACTTCAATGAGATCAACCGTTGGCCGTGTCATATAAATAGGCCCGCTATAGCCCTCTCTCAACAATATAGGTAATCGCCCGGAATGGTCTAAGTGGGCGTGTGACAGAATAACCGCATCAAGTTGACTGACATCCACTGGCAAGGGTTTATGGTTTTTCGCCTCTTCATCACGCCTACCTTGATATAGGCCGCAATCTAACAACAAGGTGCTATGTTCAGTTTTGAGTAGATGCATAGACCCTGTTACACCTTCCACTGCGCCTAAAAAAGTAAGTGATGCCATATCAGACTCCTTCAATTGTTTTCGAGTTATTCTGACTGTCGCCGTGTATTAAGTTTGCTGTTGTTATACTGTCTTCAACTTGTTGAATACGCACAAAGACTTTGACCCACATTTGTACTATCTGCAGCAGGCACTCCATGCACTCAGTGGCATCTGTCATTTGGGTAACAGCAATGTCACCTTGTGTTGCCCCCATCACAAGTGCTGATTTAACTTTGTGGTGTTCTTTGTCGAGTAAGTCAAACTGAAGACTTAGCGCATCGCTACTATCAAATTGTCTCCAACGCACCATACGCATGAACTCGTTAGTTACCGATAGATAGTTAAGCAGTTGACCTTCCAGCTCAGCCTTAGTGAGGACATCCCGACGCCTGCTCACTGCAGAAATAGCGAGTGCCTTTTGCGCGCTAGATAGCATGTAGTGCTCTACTCGCATGAGCGAGGCCAATGCTTTTGTGGTTTCTTCACTTAAAGCTGCACGCTCTACGTCTACAATAAATTGCGATATGTGTTGGCATAGCGCCTCAACGCCATGTATGTCGTTTTCAACAGCAGTTATTTCACTACTTTGTTGAGAAAATAGTTTGGGGTAAACATGTAAAAAGCGGTCAGATACTGACAACAATTCTAAGATGAGCGCGTTTACTGCCAGGTCAGGGGTTTGAGCAATATTTTTGTCCAAATGCTTAGGTTTTGAGGCCTCTTCTTCAAGAGACACAAACCGCTGCTCAAGAAAGCTTGCAAGCTTGTCGTTCAGAGGAAAGATAAGTGCCACACCCAGCAAATTAAACAGTGTATGGAAAATGGCTAAGGTGATTCCTGGGTCAGCGTCTATTTCTGCAACCGCCGTTACCCAATGAATTAGCCCAAACAATAGCGGTAAAATAAGCGCAGCCACAACGGCGGTCGCTACGTTAAACACAACTTGTGCAGCGGCAACGCGCTTCGCGCTAGAGGTAGCGCCAATTGACGCGAACATAGCCGTAGAGGTTGTGCCTATATTTGCACCAATAACCATTGCGCCGGCGGCATAAATACCCACCATGCCTGAAGTTGCCGCGGTGATGGTAAGCGCGATAGATGCACTAGATGACTGGGTTAGCACAGTCATTACAAAGCCAATCACTAGGTACATAAGAAAACCTTCAACGCCTTCAGCTTTAAACTGACTAAGATCAAAGGTACTTACTATTCCTTCAAAGGCTGTTTTTAAACTGTCTATCCCTACAAAGAAAAGGCCAAAGCCGGCGATGGCGATACCGACTGACGCTAAACGGCTATTGGGCTTTAATAACTTCAGGATCATGCCTACGCCTATCATAGGCAAAGCAACGGCCTGAATATTTAATTTAAAGCCTACCATTGCGACAAGCCAGCCTGTCATGGTGGTGCCGATGTTGGCGCCGTACACTATACCTAAGGCATGGCGCATACTCAGTAAACCGGCGTTAACAAAGCCTAAAGATGCCACGGTGACTGCACTTGAGGACTGCACCAAAGCTGTCATTGCCGCACCCGACACCACGCCTCTAAATGGCGTTTTGCTCCATTTAGCGAGCAAGGTGCGCAGCGCATTACCTGCTGCTAACTTAAGCCCTTCAGTCATCATTCCGATGGCAAGTAAGAACAGACCTAACCCACCAATTATACTACCCAGCAGTACGACACTTTCCATCTACCAGCCTCTTTGCTTTATTCATCGCCGACCATTCGCTATTTCTGATCATTTCTCCTGAGCACTTCGCCAATAAATAAAAGTCGCGGTTGGCGCTTCATACCTTCATAAAAGTATAGATAAGAGTACAATGCGCGTAAGTCTCATTGTTTGTTCTTGGTCAAACAATGAAGAAATATAGCAACGCAATGCACAGCCGTTCAGGGGCTCAACTTGATGATTGAGCACTCGGCAAATGAGTAATAAACCACGGCTACGCAACAAAAGGTGATGGAAGTGACAGAACGTATCAAAACGCTAGATGAATTCGCAAAGCATGTAGATTACTCTTTGCTCGACACGCTCAGTCCAGATCCACAAGCAACCCTTGATGGTAACGACCATGACCCGCGCCAAGTGTTCTCTGGTCACTATGTGCCGGTTACTCCGACCCCATTAACTGCACCGACATACATTGCGCACAGCAAAACTCTGTTTGCCGAATTAGGCTTAGACGACAGCTTCGCTACATCGAAAGATTTCACCCAGCTTTTTTCAGGTGATATGTCGGGTGTACCCGCCCCAATGAAACCTTACGGCTGGGCAACTGGCTACGCACTTTCCATTTATGGGACGGAATATACACAGCAGTGCCCGTTTAGAACGGGGAATGGCTACGGTGACGGACGAGCAATCTCTATTGTTGAAGCAGTATTAAATGGCAAGCGTTGGGAAATGCAGTTAAAAGGCGCGGGTCGCACGCCTTACTGCCGTGGCGCCGATGGGCGCGCCGTATTGCGCTCTAGCGTGCGCGAATTTTTAGTGCAAGAGCACATGCACGCCCTTGGCGTTCCTACCTCACGCTCTCTGAGCTTGTTTATGTCTGAATCAGACACAGTAGACAGACCCTGGTATCGCGAAGGCTCTCATTCCTATGAACCTGAAGTGATGGTCGAAAATATCACGGCCATATCCACCCGCGTCGCCCCTTCCTTCTTGCGCGTTGGGCAAATTGAGCTTTTTGCTAGGCGTGCTCGCTGCAACGAACACAGCGAAGCGCTAAACGAACTAAAAGCCATTGTTAAGCACCTTATCAAGCGAGAGTACTCAAGTGAAATAGACACAACTGCGCCGTTTGAAGAGCAAGTGGTAACGCTGGCTAAGCTATTTAGAGGCCGATTAACTCACCTTGTATCTGAGTGGGTTCGCGTGGGTTACTGTCAGGGCAATTTTAATAGCGACAACTGCGCCGCAGGAGGATTTACTCTCGACTATGGGCCATTCGGCTTTTGTGAGTTTTTTGAAGCAGACTACCAACCTTGGACAGGCGGCGGTCGTCACTTCTCGTTTTTAAACCAGCCCATTGCTGCGCAAAAGAACTTTGATATGTTCTGCCGCTCACTGATGCCGCTAATTGACGGTAACACTGAACAGCTCTCTAAACTTAACGAGATCAACGACGGTTTTTCTGGCGTGATGGAACGCGCCATGGAGAGTATGTGGGCAACAAAGCTTGGCATTGCCAGCTACGACCACGACTTGCTAATTAAGCTGCTGCAATTAATGCTGCGCACAGGCGTGGACTACAATCTGTTTTTCCGAGAGCTATCGTCAATACCAGAAGATATGGCGAGCTTGACGAAAAGCTTTTACTACCCGCCTAAAGCAGAGGTCATGACAGAATGGGAAGCATGGCTACAAACGTGGCGTGAGCGCATTGAAAAGGACGCCGAAACACAAGGTGATGTTACAAACGCTATTGCTGCTACCGCAGAGAATATGCGCAAAGCAAACCCTAAATTCACATGGCGCGAATGGCTAATTGTGCCTGCCTACAAAGCCGCCGAAAACGGTGACTTCACACAAATTCACGAACTTCAGAAGATACTTACTGCACCTTATGATGAGCAATCAAAAGAGGTAGAGAATAAGTACTACCAGCTGCGCCCACTTGAATTTTTCAGTGCGGGCGGTGTGGCGCACTACAGCTGCTCTTCGTAAGAAAGAGCAGCTTAATTTTAGTTTACTTATAAAGAGTCAATCGATTCGCTAGGCTCAGTAAACCACACAGGGCCATCTTCGGTCATATAAAAGTGATCTTCTAAGCGAATACCGAACTCGTTTGGTACTACGATCATAGGTTCGTTACTAAAACACATACCAGATGCTAGCGGGTGAGGATTGTCTTTTACCAAATACGGCCATTCGTGAATATCCATGCCTATGCCGTGCCCGGTTCGATGGGGCAAACCTGGTAAGTTATAGTCTGGTCCTAAGCCATCTTTAGCTAAGCTGTCTCGCGCGGCTTTATCCACATCGCCACAGGGAACACCAACTTTTGCAGCGTTAAATGCGGCAAGCTGCGCGCGCTTTTCGCTTTCCCATAATGCTCGTTGCTTATCGGTTGGCTCACCAAAACAATAGGTTCTCGTGATATCAGAGAGGTAGCCATGCACCTTACAGCCAGTATCAATCAATACTAAGTCGTTCTTCTTTAGTACTTGAGGGTCTTTAACGCCGTGGGGAAACGACGTGGCTTTTCCAAAAAGTACAATGCAAAAATAGTTACCAGCAGCCCCCACTTTCTTATGTGCATCGTTAATAAATGCTTCAACTTCTGTCGTGGTAATGCCTTCATAAAGCATACTGGCAGTCGCTTTGTGCACAGCTAGGGTCATGTCCATAGCGCGTTGAATAAGCGCGAGTTCACTTTCAGATTTGTGCATGCGACAGTGTGCTGTTACCTCTGCACCATTGATAATTTGCCAAGATTGGCCAAGCATCTTGTTCAAACCATCTACGATAAAAAACTGGGTCGACTCATCTACACCCAGTTTATCGCCACCAGCGGTATTTAGCTTATCTAGCATAGCTATGACAAGCGCGTATGGGCTCTCGTGCTCTTGCCAGCCAATTATGTCACCTTCCACTAATTTGCGTTCGTTTAAAGAGTCGATTTCAAAGGTAGGGGCCAGATATACAAGGTCACCTTTTGCAGGCAAAAGCGCTCCGACTAAACGTTCACTGGCGTACCACTGCATTCCGGTAAAATACGCTAAGTTAGTACCAGCGTTTAAGTAAAGCGCACCAATGCCATTTTCCTGCATATAATGCTGCGCCTTGGCAATGCGGGCTTTGTATTCAGAGAGCTCTATGGGGCGCAGATCGCCTGTCATGTTGACAAGGCTATCTAAAGCCTGCTGTGGTGTTTTTGTACCTATTATTTTGCCCATTTTTTTCGTCCCTACACTGGCGTAAGGCTGATTGTCTATTGGAATGATCATCAGCCCGCCTTAACTATGAATTTATTAAAACGGGCTCACTGTACAACATTCAATAGGAATGTCGAGATAAGCAGAGCTGGCTGGACCTTTTGTACTGCGTACTTAAAGATAAACACTCTCTTATGATTTGCTGCGCTTTAAAGCGCACTTTTCCACGCGGCCTCTGGTAACAAGTACAAGCCTTTTTTGCTTTTTGCACCTTCATTCACGATAAAGCCGATGCCTGCAGCCATGACGGCCAAGGTTACGTCGAAGGCATTAATGCTGTCACCATAGCCCGCAGTTAAGTTAAACATAGAGCCATCGGCTAAAAGATACAGTGTTTTATCGCCCAGTTTATAGGCATTTACATAAGGCATTGGCTCACTGTGGGTAGCGTTGTTTTTAAGGTAAGGCACATCAATTTCTTGGGCTACATGGCCTACGTTTAAAATAAACGTTCCGTCTTTCATGTTGTCTAGATGATTCGAATTCACCACACCATACGCACCAGTTGCAGTAGCAATAACGTCAGCCTGGCTAGCCGCTTCATTTAAATCAACCACTGGCCAGCCGTCGTATTTCGCTTGAAGCGCTCTTGCTGGGTCAAGTTCTGCTACTTGAACCTGTGCTCCGAAGGCCTTTGCTGAGGCAGCAACACCCTGCCCCACCAAACCATAGCCAATAACAACCACTACTTTTTCGTGCAGGGTTAGATGAGTGGTTTGGAAGAAGGTTTGCCATGCGCTTAAGCCCACCATGTGCCTGTTGTGAAGCCCTTCTTTTACCGGCAAATCATCCCAGTTAAATATTGGATAGTTTGGCGCCATACCATTTAAACGGTTAATGCCAGAGCCCGTTACTTCTAAGCCCGATACAATGCTCGGTACTGGTTTATTTGCTTTTATGTTTTCGTGTAGTCGAGTTGTCAGATCAGCGCCCATTTCACACAAATGGGTAGGCTGCCACGCCAGCGCTTTATCGAATGACTCAGACCAGTCAGCCTCGCTCATATCACGCCATGCATGGGCCGTTGCGCCTTTATCAACAAGATAAGATACCACGTCATCTTGCACTGTAGTGGGGTTACACGTGGTAAGAAAAATGTCGCATCCTCGTGAGAGTAGCCCTTCAACCAAAGGCGCCATTTTCAAATCTAAATGCATGTTGCAAGCAAGTTTAACGTTCGACAGATCGGGAAGTGATGCAATGGCATTACGAGTGCGCGGCATATGAAGGCTAGCCCACGCCAACTCTGCTTGAAAATCTTGGTACATGAAAAGGATACTCTGAGAAAATGAAAAGCAGAATCATACGTGAGAATGCTGTATTTATAAATCAGCTAGATACTTCCCTTTATTTCTCCTCTCGGTTTTTTTCTCTTATTCTGAATCTTCCTCCCAAAGCACCACTTTGTTTCGACCTTTCGCTTTCGCTAGGTACAAGGCTTGGTCTGACTGTTTAATGAGAACATTTATATTCTCTTCGCCTAGCGAGGTTCCTGCCACACCTATACTTACTGTCACTCGTATGAATTTGTTGATGTCGTGGGTGAAAAGGTGTACGCGGAGATTCTCGGCAATTTGCTTGGCGTAGTGCACCCGAGTATTGGGCAAAAATACCAAAAACTCTTCGCCGCCCCAGCGAAAGGTAATGTCAGAGCCCCTAACTTGCCCTTTAATTTCTTCAGCGACTTTTTTCAGCACCTTGTCACCCATGTCATGACCATATTTATCGTTGATACCTTTAAACCAATCAATATCAATGAGCATAACCGACATGAACTTATTACTGCGCTTTCCCATCTCCCAAATAGGATAAACTAAGTCTTCAAAAGCTCGCCGATTATAAAGCGACGTAAGTGGATCGAGCCTTGCGTCACGCTCGGCGTTTCTGCGCGCTTGCTGTACTTGTTTGTAGTTAAATGCCAGTGAAATAGATAGCAAAGACATTTCCAACACCATACCGATTTCAATGCCTCTAAATGCCCATTTCGAGTATGGAATAAGCCCCCATGTGGCTAGACTCGACACCATCGCACCGCCGGTTCCGCATAAAATGGCTGGAAGGAAAAATTTAGCTAATGTGTCGCCATTACGGTAAGCAAAAATTCCTATCAACAACATCCAAATCGCTATTGTGGTTAAAACGGCAAGCTGCGACATCACCGCGAAAGAGCGACTTCCAATCAATACAATGGTGACAGCGAGTGCGCCCAATGCGCCATAGATATACTTCCTACACCGATAGAGCGTTGGTAGATAGAGTTGGGTATTAAGAAATTCGATGGTGAATCTAACCGCACTGAACAAATACAAAAACATTAGCGCGGGCAAAAGCCACTGTTGAAGGAATATCGATTCTGGCCAAAGCCACCAGAAACCATGACCGGTATAAGTGAAGTTAAATAGCAAAAACGAGAGAAGGTATAAGGAATAAAGCAGGTAGCGCCGTTCTTTGAGATAGGAGTATAGAACCAAGTTGTAGACCAATAAAATAACGAGTGCGCCGTACAACGCGCCATAAAAATACGCATTTTCCGTTGTCTTGTTTTTAGCAACTACTGGTGGCCCTACGTATATGGGGATCGTCATAGGATCTTCAGAGGAAGAAAAGGTACGTTTATTGGGCTATTTTTAGCAATACGAGTAACAAGAACACCATATGTATCTAATTCAACAGCCAACACACCCCAAACCGTGTTACCAGTGAACCCATAACTAACGCGCCCTTTAGTATTATTTATAAGTGTATTCTGCTGATATTTAGTCAGGATGTCTTCAGCAGTAAGCTGACTACCTTCCTCGTAATACATCCACAGCTTGTCGTTAACTAACTGCATTTTATCTAGAGACGCAGTACTTTTAGCGTAAGCGTGAGAGAGCCCGCCCCACAAGCAATTAACTATTACAAAACCAATAAATAAAAGAAGTGCTTTCATACATCAATTCTTTTGAATAGGGGCTTTTAAACACAGGGCTAGCTTTTGTATCGGCAACCCTTTCTTATATAAATATTAAGTTACGCTTATCAAAACCGTTTGTGAATAGGTTAAATTCATCAATATTCTACAAATGCGTTTTTATGTTGTTTCGTTTCCACATGTAAAGGCTTACGTATCTTTTATGCTTAGTTTTATTACCAGCACGCTGATTCCTGTTTTGATCCTTCTGTTAATGGGATGGCTATTTTTTCGCATTAAATGGCTCAATGAAGGGTTCATAGAAGCTGGCTCTAAACTGGTATTTAACGTTGCGCTCCCTGCGCTATTATTTTTATCGATAGCGCGAGCAGACTTTTCTAAAGCCGCCAACCTATCGCTGATAGGCGTTGGAGTTATGGGCACGCTCATTGTTTTTGCCGCTCTGATGATTACCTCTCATCTGACCGTACATCCGTACAAAGCCAGAGGTGTGGTTGTACAAGGCGGTTTCAGAGCCAATATGGGCATTATTGGCCTTGCTTATTGTGCCAATACCTATGGGCAAGAAGGGCTTGCTGTAGCCTCGGTCTATATGGGGTGTATTACTATATTGTTTAACGTATTGTCTGGCTTTGTTCTTAATTTTTATCAAGGCACGTCGCGTTCTTTGTTGGGTCAAGTTACTGGCATGGCGAAAAACCCGCTGATTCTTTCTATCGCGGCAGCGCTCCCCTTCTCTTACTTCGAATGGCAATTGCCCACCACCTTGATAAAAACCGGTGAATACTTTGCGCAGCTAACACTACCACTTGCACTTATTTGTACCGGTGCTTCCCTACAGTTCCGCTCATTCTCCAGTGACTGGTTTAACATTGTGCTTAGCACAACCAGTAAATGCGTGGTTTATCCCACCATATTAGTCGCGTTTGCCTATGCTTTTGGATTTAGAGGTATGGAACTGGGCATTGTTCTTCTTCTCGCCATTTCACCTACTGCTGCAGCAAGCTATGTCATGGTTAGAAACTTAGGCGGTGATTATCGTTTGGCGGCAAGTATCATCGCAGTGAGCACATTGGCATCTCTGCCTATTACCGCCCTCGCCTTTGGAATATTAAGTAAACTACGGCTGGTGTGATGAAAATACGTCTTTGTTAAGCGCATTTTAAGTTTATAAACAGTGAAGAGTGAGGCTATTGATGTATTGTTAGACGGTATTGGAAACGAAAAGCGCCGGGTAACTCGACGTTAACCCGGCGAAAAAGGCGTAACAGACGTCGCCCTAATCTGCTTCTATCTCACCCTCTTCAATGGCCACAACGCGACGTGCTTCAACGTAGGTTTTAATAGCCCAAAGTGTTTCTTGATCTAAGATAGGATCGGTTTGACCTTCAGGAATACCACCAAGTGCAGGCATGCCTTTCGCCGAGCCAAAACGCAAGCGCTCAACGAACCATTCGTCGTCTTCAAAGCTTTCTGGGTCGAGTTCACGAAGGTCTGGGTTTATTCCGCCAGACTGCGCGTGCAAGCCGTGACAACCTGCACAGTTATTTGCATAAGCTGACTCACCAAACTTGATGACCTTCGTTTTGGTTTCTTCATCAAGGCTTCGATATGGGTTTTCAAACACCCAGCCATTTTCAGACTCATCGCCATCAGTGATTGGCGGCATAGCTGAGCTATCTGCGCCTTGAGGGATAACATTTCCATGTGCTAGCACGTGGCCAGACAAGCCAGTTACCACGAGTGCCGCAAACAACATCGATATTTTTGTTTTCATAATTCATACATCCTCAAAAGACTATGAATTAAGTATACGTACGAGGAAATAAGGGGTAACTCTACTTTGGTTTTGAAAGGCTCCTCCTTTGGTAGGAGGCCACAATGATAGCCACTGAAAGCGCAAGCTTTACCGTTGCTGCTTCAACGCTAGTGCTAAAGTCAGAGTCGAAATAACGCCCATAAGAATGATGAAGCCTTACCTTGCCAACAGGTTAATGAATAGGTGAAGAAAAAAGGCCAGCGCACGTAGGCGCTGGCCATGTATTAATCACTATTTACTGCTCAGCTAAGGTTAGTTTTTTGCCACCTGCTGATAGCGCTTCGGCAATTTAAACGTCCACACGGTGCCGCCTTGGTTGAAGTGCTTTACGCGTTTTGCAACTTCACCGCCCCATAATGGCACTGCGCCGCCCCATCCTGATAGTACAGAGATGTACTGCTCACCATCCATTTCCCATGTCACTGGAGATCCAACAATACCTGAGCCAGTTTGGAACTTGTAAACCATTTCGCCAGTTTTGTCGTCAAAGGCCATCAGATAACCTTCAGGGTTACCGGTCCAAACCAAACCACCACCTGTAGTTAACACGCCGCCCCAAAGTGGAGAGAAGTTGTTATAGCGCCAAACGGTTTTACCTGTTTTGGGGTCAATCGCTTTAAGTACGCCGATGAAGTCCTCATTCACTGATTTAATAGTGAAACCCGCACCTAGGTACGCTGCACCTTTCTTGTAAGAGGTTGGCTCGTTCCAGATGTCCATCTCCCATTCGTTTGAAGGCACATAAAAGAGTTCAGTATCCTTTGAATAGGCCATTGGCATCCAGTTTTTACCACCTAAGAACGCAGGGCGAGCGACAACCTGTGCACCTTGTTTACCATCAGCTGATTGCGCTGGGCTTCCTGGACGATTTTCTTCAATGTAGATAGGTCGACCTTTTTCATCCAGTCCCTTTGCCCAGTTTAATTTATCAACAAACGGGAAGCCGCGAATGAAGTCACCGTTTTCGCGGTTAAGGACGTAGAAAAAGCCGTTTCTGTCGGCGGTTGCCGCCGCTTTCACTGTCTTGCCGTTTTCCTGGTAGTCAAACGAGATAAGCTCGTTTACGCCATCGAAGTCCCAGCCATCGTGCGGCGTGGTTTGGAAGTGCCACACAATTTTTCCGGTATTAGGATCGATAGCTAAGCGCGACGACGAGAAGTAGTTATCGCCCGGACGTAGGTGAGAGTTCCACGGTGCAGGGTTACCCGTACCGAAGAATAGCAAGCCTGTATCTGAGTCGTAAGTACCACCTAGCCACGTTGCTGCACCACCGGTTTTCCATAAATCAGCAGGCCATGTTTTACCTGGCGCACCACCTGAAATACCATTTTCGGTTTTCTTACCGTCTTTCCATAAGTACCCCATGTGCCCTTCAACGGTAGGTCTAACCCATAGCTGTTTGCCAGACTTCGCGTCGTAAGCATACACTTTACCGACGATCCCGAACTCACCACCGGAAATTCCTGTAATGACTTTTCCGTCAACTACAATAGGCGCTGCAGTAATGGCGTAGCCCGCTCGGTAGTCTTCAACTTTTTTCTTCCAAACAGTTTTTCCCGTGTCTTTATCCAGTGCTACTAACTTGGCATCCAAGGTGCCAAATATGACCAGATTATCGTAAAGCGCAACGCCACGGTTTATCACGTCACAGCAAGGCATAATGCCGTCTGGCAAACGCGCTTCATATTGCCATAGCTCTTCACCAGTTCTCGCATCGATGGCCCACACACGAGAGTAAGATCCGGTTACATACATCACGCCATCTTTTACCAGAGGCTGCGATTCTTGCCCCCGCTGCTTTTCACCACCTAATGAGAACGCCCACACAGGACGTACTTCTTCTACTGTATCGCGGTTGATAGCGGTTAGCGGACTATAGCGCTGAGCTTTCAAGCCCATTCCATACGTCACTACGTCATCAGTGGTAACGTGGTCATTTTGAATATCTTTGTCGGTGACAACAGCATGGACAGGAGTTAACGCACTTGCACAAACCAGCATAGATAGGGCAAGTTTTTTAATTGGCATATTATTATTCATAACGGTTCCTAGTTGCATGTAGGCCATAAATGGTCTGTTTCAGACTATTCGTTAGGATTAGCATAGCTAGGGGGGATGTCGATGCCTATGCAACAGCGGAGTGATTTGACTCCTCCTTTAGGAGGAGGAATGAAGGGCTATTTTCCCTTTTGATTAACACCTTTACGCTTTCACGTCTTTTTAAAGAAATGCGTTCTTCCAATACTGATAGGTGCTAAAAATATGAAGGCTGCTGGCAATAGAGTTATTGCCTAAAGTGCTACCGGTTAACATGCTAGTGTTCGAAAAGCTGTAATTCGAAGCCTGTTAACCAGCGTGCTATTGTTTGAAGTGCTAATGTTCTGATCGCTTTTGGTCAGATGCTTTTATACTGAATTATCTTATTCTGAACTTTCATTCCCCGCAAAATAAGGCGGCATCTCATAAATGGTTTTGTATTTCTCAAATAGCCGTTGCATATCGCCCTCGACCACCATTCGCGTAATTACATCACCAATTTCATAGCCTAGCGCGCGATAATTAGTATGAACAGCAAGTCCTATATCCCACTTTTGCTTTCCAATAAGCGGAAACGCGTTGCTTGCAAGGCGATATTGCTCATTATCAACAAACTGACTGAGGTAGGATATTTGCGAGCGCAATCCCATTACCGCTTCGACGGTTCCTGCTTTCATTGCGTCAATCGCTTCTGCGTTTGAACCATAGTGCGATGTTTTTTCTCGCAATCGGCCGCCAAACGCTGACGTTAAGTAAAAGTGGGGAATGCTGTCTATTTCCGCCCCAATCGTGTGATACTGAAACATGCTCATGGTTTCCACTTCGGGCAAGGTGTGCGTGTTGTGAATGATTTGCCAGCTTTCACGCTGATAAGGGGCAAACATATGAACAAGCTCATTAACCAACAAGCCCACGTCGTCACGTTTTTGAGAAAAACTGGGGTCGTAAGGCGCGCGCATCATCACATCGGCCTTAATTCGGTGGATAATATGGCCCTTCCATAGGTAATTTCTGAAATCGTCTTCTGTCGTTTCACCTGGTGTCATCCATATCAGTTCTAGCTCAACACCAAGGGCGCTCGCGATTTCACGGGCGATATCAATATCAATTCCAGTGGGGCTGTCGTTTTCAATAAATGAAAATGGAGGATAGTCGGTGTACACCGCAATTCTAATTAAACCGCTGTCTTTAATATCGTCTAACGATCTTGCTTCCCCGAAAGCAGAAAGCGCAGAACCCGTTATCAGGCAGAGTGAAATGAAAATAACTCGAAAAGGTCTAACTAACTGCACAGCTTACCCACTTATTCAATCGAACTTCTTAAGCATACTAAGGGGTTAGCGTGATTTTACTAATGCTACTTTAGCGCCATAGCATTCCTCCTTTAGGAGGATGTTCTTCGGGAAAATTGCCATATACCCTTATGTCAGACAAACAGATATCAGCAAAAGCATGCAGCTGAGCTCGGGGTGGTATATGGCAAAGTGTGTAAAAAGCACGGTTGAAAGACGATTAACCGGTAAGCGTTATCAAAAGTGTGTAGCGTCACTTTTTTGCTGCGTTCTGTTGTCGTTTTTAAACAGCGCGCTCGCGTTTAATGAAGCGCAATCTTCACAGGCTCAACAAGCTGCACCACAGACCTCTCTTGCCACTATTGTGGTCATTTACATTAAAGTTGCGGGCACATCTCCACCAGGCACACCAGGCTATTTAAAGTCCCCCAGCAATGAGGGCACAGCTGGTGCAAGTGTGGCGATAAAGGATGCCAATATCACCGGAAAATTTCTTGGTTATCAGTTTAAGTTAACTGAAATCAGTGTGCCTTCTATCGGCGAACTGCAAGCTTCTTTAGCTAAAACATGCCAGCACTCTGATTCAAGTGCTAACACAAATCACATAGAAATAAGTAGCAATCAACAAGGCAACATTGCGCCTGTTGTACTACTGGATATGCAAAGCAGTGATGAGGTAAAGGCTGCCTCAATTGAGCAGTTGATTGCCACTATTCAAAGCACGCTTCCTAATGCCGTATTTTTTAACGTAGCTAATAGCGATGATTTACTTAGACAAAATTCATGTCGCCTGCCCTTGTTTCATACAATCCCCAGTTATCAAATGAAAGCCGACGCACTAGCCCAGTGGTTTCGCACTAAGCGTATTGACAAGATATTTGCAGTTTACGGAAAAACCGCTGACGATGCTGGATACCTAGCCGCGTTCAAACGCAGCGCTAAAAAATTCAAGCTTTCACTGGTTGAAACTAAACAGTGGCAGGACAGTTTTGATTTACGCAGGGCTGCCTTTGCTGAAATTCCTCAATTTACGCGAACAAGAGAAACTTATCAGGCTGTTTTTACCGCCGATAGCGCGGCGCAATTCGCGTATAGCCTACCCTTTAACACCTATCATCCCGTACCTGTGGTAGGCGCTGCCGGCCTAAAAGCACTAGGTTGGCATTTTACCCACGAACAATGGGGCGCCCGTCAGCTTCAAAGCCGTTTTGATGACGGGTTTAACAGACACATGAATGAAGTCGACTTCGCCGCGTATCTTGCGGTAACGGCGGTGGCAAATGCTGCGCAGCAAGGAAGCGATTTAACGCAGCAGGGAATACTTAAAACCTTGCTTAGCGACCACTATACGCTGGGTGCCTATAAAGGTCGCCCTCTTTCTATTCGCCCCTACACCCACCAATTTCGTCAGCCTATTGCGCTGGCCCACGAAGACGCACTGGTGACTCATGCGCCCCTTGAAGGCTTTCTGCACCAAACCAACGAACTGGACACATTAGGCGCAACACACACTACCTGTAAGGACAAGTTATGAGCTATCGCTTTGCACTCTTGCTTGGCAGTTTAATGGCAGCCTTTGCCATAGCACTTCCTCAAGCCTTTGCACTTCCTCAAGCGTATGTCACTAACGAAAAAGACAACACGCTATCTGTCATTGATATGACGACATTTGATGTGGTTGAAACTATCGAGGTTGGAGAGCGACCCCGAGGGCTTATTTTAAGTGCAGACCAGTCCCACGCGTATATCTGTGCCTCTGATGCTGATCGCATTCAAATTATGGATTTGTCTACCCATTCCATAGTGGGCGATCTTCCCTCAGGTGCAGATCCTGAAACCATAGCATTACATCCTAACGGCACCACTATTTACACAGCTAATGAAGATGATGCCCTTCTTACTGTAATCGACATTCCAACGGCTCAGGTCATTTCTCAGATAGATGTGGGCGTAGAGCCTGAGGGGCTGGCTGTGAGTCACGATGGCAGCATGATGGTAGTCACATCAGAAACCACTAACATGGTGCACTGGATAGATACCAAAACGCACGAAAATATTGCAAATAGCTTGGTTGACGCAAGACCCAGAGATGCTCACTTTACCAGAGATGACAAGTACCTTTGGGTAAGCTCGGAAATAGGTGGAACTGTCAGTATTTTCGATACTGCTACTAAGCAAAAAGTGAAGACCCTTTCCTTTGCCATTAAAGGCGTTTATCGCGACAAGGTTCAGCCAGTGGGTATTGTGCTTATGAAAGATAGGCCCTACGCCTTCGTGGCGCTTGGCCCTGCGAATCGCATAGCGGTCATCAATACCGATACCTTTGAAGTGGAAGACTACATTTTGGTTGGGCGACGAGTGTGGCAGTTAGCGTTTAACCAAGATCAGTCTTTATTGCTGACCACTAACGGTGTGAGCGGTGATGTTTCTGTCATCAATACCCACACGTTAAACGTAGAGCATACGGTAAAAGTGGGGCGTTACCCTTGGGGCGTGGCGGTTAAATGGAAATAGCGGTTCAGGCGGTTTCACATCAGTACGGCAGCCACAACGCGCTGGACAATATAAGCCTTTGCCTAAAGCCAGGCTTGACTATGCTACTTGGGCCTAACGGCGCAGGCAAAAGCACCTTGTTTGCGCTTATTACGGGCCTGCAAAAACTCACAAAAGGTAGCATTACCTTTGATGGTGCTAGCCTGTCTCAATCTCGCACAAGTATTATGGCGAAAATGGGCGTGGTATTTCAGCAAAGTACCTTAGATATCGACTTATCAGTAAAACAAAATTTGTCTTACTTTGCTTCGCTTCACGGCATAAGCACCGCTAGCGCGCTATCGCATATTCAAGGTTTGCTCGACGAACTCGACCTTACGAGCAAGCTCAACACAAAAATTCGAAACTTAAATGGCGGGCACAGACGTCGGGTCGAGTTAGCTCGCTGCCTTATTCACAAGCCATCCTTACTCCTACTAGACGAGCCTACCGTTGGCCTAGACATAGAATCCCGTCATCTTATTTTGCGGGTAGTACAAGCACTCGCTCATTCCCAAAACGTAAGTGTACTGTGGGCCACGCATTTATTTGAGGAAGTGAAGCACAATAACAATCTGATAGTCTTATCAAAAGGGCGAGTGTTAGCCCATGACCAATGTGAAGCCTTGTTAGCCAAGTATCATCAACAAGATATTGAGCACCTTTGGCAGCATTTGATGCAGGAAGGCTCCTGATGTATTGGCGCTGTTTCGTGGGCGTACTTACCCGAGAGATGCTGAAGTTCTGGCAGCAGCGCACACGCCTGTTGAGTGCATTGGTGCGGCCATTACTTTGGCTATTTGTTTTTGCCGCGGGGTTTCGTTCGGCCTTGGGTCTTTCAATGACCGAGCCTTACGAGAGTTATATTTTGTACGAAGAGTACATTGTACCTGGGCTTGCCGCCATGATAGTACTTTTTAATAGTATGCAAAGTTCACTGTCCATGGTGTACGACAGAGAAATGGGCAGCATGAAAGTACTGCTGTTAAGCCCGGTTCCCCGCCCTTTCCTGCTAGGCAGCAAGCTTATTGCCAACACCTTAGTAAGCGCTATTCAGGTGTACATCTTCTTTGCCTTTGCGCTTTTACTGGATGTACGTCTGTCTGCGCTGGGATACGTTTATGCGTTGCCTGTTATTGCGCTACTGTCATTGTTTTTAGGTTCGTTAGGATTATTATTGGCAAACTATATTAAGCAGCTAGAGAACTTTGCTGGGGTAATGAACTTTGTCATTTTCCCATTGTTCTTTCTATCAAGCGCCCTATACCCGCTTTGGAAAATGCGAGAGGCCAGCGAATGGCTGTATCAGATTTGTGCCTTTAATCCCTTTAGTAGCGGCGTAGAATTACTGCGATTTGCGCTCTATGAAAAACTCGAACACAACGCGCTTGCCGTTGTACTAAGCCTTACAGCCATCACTTTTATTTTCGCTGTGAGAAGCTTTCGTCCCAAAGCCTCAAAAGGGCGCTTCTCGTGATAAAAGCAAACCTAATCTGGGCTAATGAAAGCAATAAAGTTGAAACGTTAGAGGATAGTGACTGCTTACTTATTTTAACTACGCCCGAGTTATTAGCGAGCCAACTCTTTCACTTTTCAACACCCGCTAAGACATACATTGAGCAGGTTTTTGACGATGAAGGTTTTGCAGGAAATAAAGGCCAATGTGTATTCGTACAAGGCCTTAAGGCGTTTAGAACAAGTTACATCTCAGACACTGAAAACAGCGGACAAAACAAAATTAGCCAACAATTAGCTGAAGTAAAACGGGTGCTGTTTTATGGTGTCGACTTTGCGCTCTTTGAAGCGTCAGATGCACCCAACGTCTCTAGCCGTGCCTCGACTTTATCTAAAACTAATGACCCCTCCATGGTTAACCGCTCAAGCTACGCTAGCGATTCAAATTCTGCGTTTAATTCAAAAAGCAGCAGTGACTTGAGCCAAAATGACGCGCCAGCATTTCGCTATGCAGAACAGCAGTTCGATGCATTGTTTAAAAAGCTCAAAAGCGTGTCGGTAACATTGGAAAAGCTGTCGTTAATGGCGCTTTCTACCACTGAAACAGTAAGCAGTGATCCAGTTAACATCATTGCGAGCCACTCACAGTTTCTGAGTGCGCTACTTAGAAGCTATTTCAAGCACGGCTATCACTTTAAGGGCTATAAGACGAATAAAATGTCGGAACTCGATAATCAAATTCGCGATGCAAATAGCGACGCGGTCAGTGCGCCCGGGAGTAGCACTGACAAAGAGAAAAATAATGTCGAGATTAGTGAGTACAATAATAACGGCACGCTGTCTCTTGCATTAGATGCCAAGCATTTTACTAACGCGCAAAAGCATCTCGTTTCACACACTATCCGCTATGAATCAGCCCTGAATGCCGCGATGACGTGGGCTAAAGATCTCGCCCACATGCCAGCCAACTTGTGTACGCCAGATTATCTGGCCGAACAAGCTCTGCATCTGGCGCAAACCTTTAATACGGTGTCTTGCGATATCCTCAATGAAAGTGCGCTAAAGCAGTTAGGCATGAACGGGTATTTAGCGGTAAATGCAGGTTCACAGTTTGCTGCCACCATGCCTATTCTTCGCTACACAGCCAAAGGTTTAGAGAATTCACCGCCGGTAGTGTTAATCGGCAAAGGCGTAACGTTTGACAGCGGCGGCATAACGTTAAAGCGCAGCCCTGATATGCGCCATATGATTTACGACATGGCAGGCGCTGGCTGTGTATTGGGCGTCATTCAGGCGGTTGCCACACTGGGGTTAAATATAAATATTATTGGTATTGTGGCGAGCGCCGATAATGCGATTGATGGCAGAGCCTATCGCCCGGGTGACATCATTACTATGCACTCAGGAAAAACCGTGGAAGTTATGAGCACTGATGCAGAGGGGCGTATGCTTATGGCCGATGCAATCAGCTACGCGAAACAGTTCTCCCCCTCGGTTATTATTGATATTGCAACCCTAACCGGCGCGGCTATTAGCGCACTGGGGCACAAAGCCACTGCACTTTTTAGCAACGCTCCAGCGCTTGAAAGTGCGTTAGTTGAAGCGGGTGAACTGGCTAACGACAGGTGCTGGCCTTTCCCACTTTGGCCAGAATATCAAGACGCCATTACCTCTCAGCACGCGGATATGATGAATACGGGTATAAACTCTCCCGGTGCTATTTCGGCAGGCTGCTTTCTCTCTCGCTTTGCTGACGGCACCCCGTGGGCTCACCTCGATGTAGCAGGAACCGCTTTTACCTACACCAAATCGTTATCGGCGACCGGCCGCCCTATTCCTTTGCTGTTATCTTACTTAAGCAGCTGCGTAATCAAAAATAATCAATAAATCATCAAAATTCATGACAGTTCTCCTCCCTTAGGAGGATATCTGTTAACACATATTCAACATATACTCAGTCATGCGTTTAATCATAAAGAAGAGGAACAATTATGTGGACTAAACCCCAATACACAGAAATGCGCCTTGGTTTTGAAGTAACTCTTTACATCAATAACCGCTAGGCAACGCCCTCTGGGATGATGAACAAAAAGGCTGCCGACGCAGCCTTTTTTTACTTGTAGTATGGAGTTGTTATGCACGTATTGATTCTTGGTGCTGCCGCCGGGGGTGGATTTCCGCAATGGAACTGCCACTGCCCAAATTGTAAGGGTTTACGCGAAGGTAAAATAAAGGCGAAAGGCAGAACACAGTCGAGCATTGCTGTCAGTAGCGATGGTAAAAATTGGGTTCTCATTAATGCCTCCCCCGATTTACGGGAGCAGATAAATAGCCACCCGCAGCTGTGGCCCGACGCCCATGTTTCTCGCGGCACACGCATAAGTGCAATTGTGCTTACCGACAGTCAAATAGACCATACTACAGGCCTGCTAACTTTGCGCGAAGGTTTACCCCTTCCCGTTTATTGTACCGATGTTGTGGCCGAAGACCTAACCACCAGCTTCCCGCTTTTTACCGTATTAAAACACTGGCACGGCGGACTACAGCAGCATTCAATTAATACCGATTATCATCAACGCTTTGTACCAAAGGGGGCAGAAGGCCTGACTTTCCAACCCGTGGTATTAGAGTCTAATGCGCCCCCTTACTCGACGTATCGCGACAACATTGTGCCGGGCAACAATATCGGCCTGAAGATAACTGACGACACCACGGGCAACGTGCTTTTTTACGCGCCGGGATGTATGCAGGCAAACGACACAGTAAAACAGGTGATGCGCGAATCTCACTGCGTGCTATTTGACGGTACGCTGTGGGCCAATGAAGAAATGATAGATCACGGCTTTAGCAACAAGCTGGGCACTGATATGGGACACATGCCGGTTAATGGAAAGGGCGGAGCCATTGCGCTGCTAAATGAATTTAACGTTAAGCGTAAAGTACTTATTCATATCAACAACACAAATCGCGTGCTTGACGAAGATTCCAGTGCTTATCACAGCCTGTGTGAACAAGGCATTGAATTGGCTTACGACGGTATGGAAATTGAGGTGTAGTAATGACAGAACACGCATGGTCTAGACAAGAATTCGAACAAAAACTGAGAGAAAAAGGCGCTTACTACCATATTCATCATCCCTTTCATAAACGTATGAATGAAGGACACTGCAGCGTTGATGAGATTCAGGGTTGGGTGGCCAACCGACTGTATTATCAAATGGCGATACCGGTTAAAGACGCGGCAATTTTAGCAAATTGCGAAGATCAATCGGTACGCAGAACTTGGATCCAACGAATAATCGATCATGATGGACGGGAAGGTGAAGATGGACTGGGCGGCATAGAAGCCTGGTTGCGGTTGGGCGAAGCGGTAGGCTTGAACCGCAGTGAATTGCTTGATGAAACCCACCTGTTGCCAGCGGTTAAATTTGCAGTAAATGCCTATGTGAATTTTGCCCGCCGTGCGTCGTGGGAAGAGGCTGCCTGCTCATCGTTAACTGAAATGTTCGCCCCTGAAATACATCAAAGCCGATTAGATACCTGGCCTGGGCACTATACATGGATTGATAGGGAAGGCTTTACCTACTTTCAAATGCGGTTAAGTCAGGCGCGCCGTGATGTAGAGCATGGCCTGCAGATTACCCTTGACCACTTTGTTACCCGACAACAGCAAGAACATGCGCTCAATATACTGCAGTTCAAAATTGATATTTTGTGGAGCATTGCTGATGCCATTTGCTTTGCCTATGAATACAAGAGAAAGCCGTTTGATGGTATTGCCGACCAGCGGGTGTGCCATAAAGGGAGATTTTAATGATGTCGAATTTACAATCACAAACCGAACACCACTTAGATGCTGATAGCGTCGGTGCTGATAACGTGGAAGTTAACATTGAAAATAGCAGCAGTCACAACAACGAGGGCGGCCGCACAAGAGACAAAACAGCTTCTTTAAATCCGCTTTTTCGCATGCAGTACGAGAAAGCTCAGGGTTGTTATGTTTTGTTGTTCCCCGAAGGAATGATCAAACTTAATCCTTCTGCGGCAGAAATTCTTAAGCGAGTAGATGGCAGCAATACGGAAAATGCCATTTGTGCTGAGCTTCGCCAAGCGTTCCCTGATGCACCTGAAGATTTAGAAGAAGATGTTCATGCATTTCTGGTCCATGCCGAGCAAAAGAAGTGGATCCGCTATGACGAATAATACAGACGTTGATTTACAAACCGACGTACCAAATACCATAGCGCCTCCGCTGTGGCTCCTAGCCGAAATTACTTATCAGTGTCCATTGCATTGCCCCTATTGCTCAAACCCAGTAAACATGGAAGAAACATTTAATGAGCTCTCTACTGAGCATTGGGAGCGTGTGCTGCGTGAAGCGCGGGAAATGGGCGCCGTGCAATTGGGCTTTTCTGGCGGAGAGCCATTGCTTCGAAAAGACTTAGAGCATTTAGTTGCTTATGCGCGGACTTTGGGTTTTTACACCAACTTGATCACCTCTGGCATTGGCATGACAGAAAAACGTATTGCCAAACTCAAAGAAGCCGGCCTCGACCACATTCAGCTGAGCTTTCAGGCAGCCAATGCTGAAGTAAACGACTTAATAGGCAACAAGCGTCACTCATTTGAACAAAAACTAAAAATTGCGAAGCTGGTAAAACAATACAACTACCCTATGGTGCTTAACTTCTGTATTACCGCGCAGAACATTCACGAAATAGAAGACGTGATGGCGCTCAGCGAGCAGCTGAACGCTGATTTTGTCGAGCTAGCTACCGTGCAATATTACGGCTGGGCCTATGAAAATAGAGACCATCTGTTACCTACCTCACAGCAGCTACAGGAAGCTGAGGCCGCAGTGAACCGCTACCGCGCGCAGCAAAACGGTAAAGGACCAACCTTCATATTTGTGTCGCCCGACTACTACGAATCTCGCCCTAAGGCATGCATGAATGGCTGGGGCACAACGTTTTTAACCGTAACGCCAGATGGCAGTGCCCTTCCGTGTCACAGTGCAAAGATATTACCCCTTCGTTTTCCTAATGTGAAAGAACGCTCGTTGCACGATATTTGGCACCAAGACTTTAGCTTTAATCATTTCCGTGGCGATAGTTGGATGCCGTCGCCCTGTAGGGACTGCGATGAAAAAGACAAAGACTTTGGCGGCTGCCGATGTCAGGCCTACCTGCTAACAGGTGATATGTATAAGACGGATCCGGTTTGCAGCAAGTCGCCCGACCACCATTTGATGAAAGGCATTACCGATAAAGCAGGTACTGCACCGTCGAAGGCACTACAGTATCGGAAGGTGGAAAAGCCGATTCCCATCCTAGAAGTAAGTGCTACGAGGTAAGTACTAGGCAATAAATGGGCTGCGATAAGTACAAAATAAAAAGAGATACCGTTAAACCGCAATGATAAAAGTGTATGTCTGAATTTCATTTCATTGATGCTGGCTCTGGGTCAAAGATGCATAGCGTTGTTTTTGCGCTAAAAACCCCTGCAGCAGGCCACACTGGGTTGTCTCATTTAGCTGAGCACATGAGCTTTCGACGCTCTCACCCATACCCTGCTGCCCACGAGCTTTTTACGGCCAATACACTTCTGCCCGTCACTATTAACGCTACCACACTCGCCGAGTACACCTTCTTTTTCGCTTCGTCTGAAAAAGCGAACGTGCTGCTTGATGCTGTAAATTACCTGTACTGTGGCCTGCTTAACCGGGATTACGGTACCGATGAGGTTACCCTAGAGCGTGACGGGGTTATTTTTAACGAGCTCGCCATGCTAGAGGCAAACAGCGACTATGCATTAAACGCCGCTATTCGATTAACCGATACCAATAAAAATGCCTATCAACACGCGGGTGGTTTTACACAAACTATAGGCAGCAACAGCATTCAAGCGCTTCAAGACTACAAGCGCCAGTGGTATCAGCCAAGCAATATCACCACGCTGGTTTATAGTAATTCAGCCCACTTTTTTGAACAGTGCAAGGAGGTTGTTACAGCCTTGAGCGAAGAAATAGCCGTGAGCGCAATGAAAGCGCAGAGCGTGGAAACAGCCTTGAGCGCTGAAAAAACCTTGAGCGAAAAAACAGCCCTGAGCGCTGAAACAGCCTTGAGCGAGAAAGCAGCTTCGAGCGAAGAATCAACACTGAACAGAAACGCCTCTCTGAGTCAGCACGCATCTCAACGTGAACACTCACATTTAGACAAAGAAGCCTCTCTTGATGCGCAAACGACAAAAGGCGAAAACGAATCAATAAGGCATGTATTAACCTGGTGGTTTCCTCGGTGCTTTTTAAATGGTTTACAACAGCAAGAAGCAACACTTAGCACCGTAGCAGGCCTTGAAAACACCTTATTTATCGACCCCGAAATCAATCAACAAGGTAACTTTGCAATTCGCCTCGTCACAAACGAAGCGATGAAGGAAGTAGCAAGCGAGCTTTCGATAGAAGCACTTCCAAAGCTTTCACAAAATCTGACACATAAGCTCGTGAGCGATGATTATGATAAAAGGCTGCGACAACTAAAACATGTGGTATCCGCGTGTCTTGCCTCATTTGATATTAGACCTTCAAAGCCGACGCCAGACACTGATAAACACGCAGAAGGTGTGGGGGCGGCTATTCGCTATTTTGCACAACTAACAGATGCGTTGGGTTCGAACGAGGGTGCCGCCAAAGATTGTGCCACCAAAAGCGCTTATTTAGCGAGTGCTAATAAGGTATCGCACTCCTATTTGGGGGCTCTACCTTCACCAGAAAAGTCAGTCGCTCGCGAGCGGATTAGAAAGGCACGTAAGGGATTTTCCGCGCAGGCCAGTGCCTCCAATAGCGAACAGTCACGTTTAATACCGCGTCTTACCTCTAAATACCGACATTTTATTGCGTTAGAGCACTTGCCTGCACTTCCACGTTTATTGCGGCCACTCGCCAACAATACCACCAATTTGAAACGCTTTAACGCTGAACACATTGCTTCGCACTTTACGCCGTTTTCCATCCAATCGCCCTCAACAACTCTAGAGTCGGCTTCTCCAAATTCGGCTTCTGGTTATTTGGCCTCACACTGGGTGTATCGCATCGCGTTCTATCAACAGTCAAGACTACAAGCGGTGCTGGCACACCACCTTTTCTGGCATCCAAGAACCTCGGGAGAATGCTACGCACTAGGCGCTGCAACCTATGAAAATAACCTTTTTCTATTTGGTGCCAGCGATACAAATATCACAGAGCGTGAAAACTGGTGTCATAAGGTTTTATCGATTCTCTCGTAGGGAATTCGGGAAAAAACACTGCTACCAATTTATGATACTTCCTCCCCCTTAAGGAGGATATTTTTAGGGAATGCTTAAGGCAATACTGAAAGTATAAATAATAACGAAGCAGTCAAGACCATGCCTACGCGAATTTCTACTAAAAGCTCTAGCCAAAACGTTGCACAATTCCCAACACATCAACTTAACCGTTCACCTTTTGCTCTTGCGATTATTGCAAGCGCTGTAACCTATGCGTTTAGCTCTGCTGCAGAAGCTAACGATGCAATGGACCACTACGAGGTCATAGAGGTACAAGGAGTCACCTCCCTTAATGCCAATGGCAATAACTCTGCCGTATTTGGTAACGTTCAGACACTCACTCAAGACGACATTGAAGGGAGCGTCAACCGTTCACTACCGGAGCTACTCAAAACTCAGCTGGCAAGCGTGAACCTAAACGATGTTCAAAACAATCCGTTCCAACCCGATCTGCAATACCGCGGGTTTACTGCCTCTCCGCTACTTGGTCTACCTCAGGGCATTTCGGTGTACTTGAACGGCGGTCGGGTTAATGAAGCGTTTGGCGATACTGTGCATTGGGACCTCATGCCTCTAGATGCTATAGATACCGTTTCTTTGTACTCTGGTTCAAACCCTCTGTTTGGTCAAAACACGCTAGGCGGTGCCCTTGCGCTAAGAACGAAAACAGGGTTTAGCTTCAACGCCAATGAAATAGATTTACAGGCTGGACAATTCGGCCAGAAAGCCGCGTCTGTAGAATCAGGTGGTCATAACGATCACTGGGCGTATTATGTGAACCTGAATCACTATGAGGAAGATGGCTGGCGCGACTATTCGCCATCTGAAGTGCAGCAAGTATTCACATCGCTTGCCTATAAAAGTGACAAAATGCATCTCGACATGAACCTCTTTATGGCCGATAACGAGTTACTCGGAAATGGTGCGTCGCCTATTGAACTGCTGGATATTGAAGGCAGAGAAGCGGTCTACACCCACCCCGATCAGACCAACAACGAACTTACGCACGTTAATATAACCGGTGATTTCGTTTTAACTGACACCTTATCTTTAACCGCCAATATGTTTTATCGCGACACACAAACTCAATCAATCAACGGCGATGACAGTGATTTTGGTGCCTGCCAGTTCGCTGATGGACGCGTAACACTGTGTGAATTTGAAGATGATGACGACGATGATGATCCGCTTGATAGTGATGATGATGGCGACGACGATGATGACGATGATTTGCCTGTTGTAGGCGAAGGCGACGATATAGAAGCGGTTGAATTTATTGGCTTTGATGACGACACCGCGCTTGGTGAAATATCAGATGTGGACGCAGATGAACTTGATGGAACATACAATACGGGCCGGACAGACGCCAAAGCTACTGGGTTATCTTTTCAGCTAGCAAAACAATATGCCTTAAGCGGCTTCAGTTCAGAGTTAATTGTTGGTGCCAGCTACACCAAAGGAGATGTTAACTACGCCGCTGATACTACATTTGGTATTTTGGAAAACGAATCTGCACAAGACTCACGCACCGTTTTACCCATCGACGGGCTCATGGCACAAGAAGCCAGGGTTAGATTAGATGTAGACACCACCGCATGGTCGCTATTTTTCATGAATAGTACACAGCTCTCTTCAGCCGTATCACTCAATCTTGGTGGACGTTTTAACCGAGACCATATTGTTATGGAAGACCTGATTGATGATGGTGAAGGTTCATTGGACGGCAATCACCGTTTTACCCAATTTAACCCAGCGGTAGGGGTAGACATTACTATTGATGAGCAAAGCCAGTTGAATCTTGCAATCAGCCAGTCTTCAAGAACGCCAAGCCCAGCAGAGTTAAGCTGTGCAGATGAAGACGACCCGTGCCGCTTACCGAACGGTTTTGTGGCCGATCCTCCTCTTGATCAAGTGGTCACCCAAACTATTGAAGCGAACTACACCACACGCATTGATAACATCGACCTGATGCTAAATGTTTTTCACAGTAGAAGTAAGGATGACATTATCTTCCAACAAGCAGGCGCTGTTGCCTCTCGCGGATACTTTATTAACGTTGATGAAACCCAGCGTCAGGGCGTAGAATTCAGCGTAGGTTCAACGTGGGAAAAACTAACCTACCGGTTAAACTACAACTATCTTAACGCAACCTATGAATCAACATTCACGTCGTTTAGCCCCTTTAACCCTCAGGGTCCAGACAGACTCGTAACACCAGGTGACAAAATTCCAGGCCAGTCAGAGCATTTAGTCAAGCTCTACGCAGATTACGCCTTAACGGATAAAGCGCGTTTAGGCGCAGAAGTTATTTCAGCATCTAGTCAGTACTTTAGGGGCGATGAGGCTAACGAAAACGAAAAGATTGACGGATACGTTATTGCAAACATTTATGCATCGTACCGGTTCAACGACACATTTACCGCATCGCTACGTGTGAACAATGTGTTCGACAAAGACTATGAAACCTTTGGCACGTATGGCGAGGCTGATGAGGTATTAGAAGACATTTATCCCGACGTAGAAGGTGCAGAGTTCGTGGGCCCCGCACAACCGCGAATGGTCAGTGTAAATCTAAAAGCGAGATTCTAATCAGATAGCAGTTGTTACCACACGCGCTTTTATCCACACAAAAGCTGCTAAAAAATAAAAAAAACGCGACTTACTTTTTACAGTAGTCGCGTTTTTTATGATTTATACATTTAATTTTCCCGCTACTAAAGAAGGAGATTAACACGCCTTACGGCCGATGGTTCAAAATTCAATAGAACCTATTATCAATTTACTGGACACCGAAAGCATTAAAACCAGTCAAAAATAAAAATAAAAAGCCACTGTAATTAATCAACACTACCAATATTGGGACAGTAAAATGAAAAAGAATACATTTACAAAAACCTGTTTATCTATTGCCATTTTAAGCACAGTCAGTAGCCATAGTTTTGCCCAGGACGAGCCCTATTCATGGAATATCTCTGGATGGATAAATGAAGGCTTAACCTATTACGACGACGGTGTGGGTAGTGATGTGGCACAACTTTCAGACAATGGTACAACGCTAGGCAGCCGTATTACGCTTTCAGGAAACTATAAACTGGAAGAACAAGGTATGGACGTGGGCTTTGAGGTCATTATTGAACCTCTTTCAGGCGCACCGAACTACGCCGGTGGTGGCCATCAAACCCCGCTTTTGTTTGCCAATCAGGATAACTTAGACACCTTCAATGGCGGCGACATTGGCCTGTTGGGCAGTAGCCTCTACTTTGGTGGCGACTGGGGTAAAATCACCGTTGGTTTACAAAGCCTTCCCACCGATAACATTGCCGTTCTAGCCGATCCCTCTGGCACAATCTGGTCGGGAATTTCTCCATTATTTAGAGCAAATGGCTTCTTTATTCGAGGCGTAGAAGAAGGTTCAACCAATGTCGCGTGGGGTCAATTTGCTCAGTGCTTAGCTACGCCTGGCTTGGGTATTGGTATTGACTGTAACGGTATATATCGCAACGGCGTGCGCTACGATCTCCCTCAAATGGGCAACGTGAGTATTGCAGTAGGTTATGCAAACGACGAAATTTACGATATTGCGGTTAAGTATGCGGCTGAGCACGAAGGCTTCAAAACTAACCTTCATGCAGGTTACTCAGTGAATAAAGATGGCGGTAGCAATGTTGGGGGCAACAGTTCAACTACGCTACAACTGCAAGCAGGGCTCATGCATATTGAGTCAGGTGTATTTGGGGTAGCCACTTATCAGATGGAAGAGGCTGACGACGCGATTGTTGGGTCGGGTGACGATACGGATGCCTATTACTTTAAAGCAGGTATTAGAAAACAGTTTAATCGCTTTGGTGATTCTGCTTTCTATGCTGAATATGCCAGTTATAACGACCAATACGGCATGGCTCATTTAGATGGCGTTACCGGCTCAGAGCTTAGTCAGTGGGGTGTTGCAGCAGAACAATATTTTGGCTCGCGCTTCTTGGTGTACGCGAAATACGAAAACCTAAGTTTAGATATTGATGGTTCAGAATCTGCGCAAGGAATTTATAACAGCGCAGAAGACTTAACCCTAATTCAACTAGGTGGCACTGTGTTCTTTTAATTGAGAATTAAAAATCAGTCATATTTTAACATTGAACTTATATCTAATTACTCTGAAATTTAAAATTACTCGATTCATTTAATTAATGATAAAAAACTGATTAATTTTACACTTAAATAAGAAATTAAAATTAAGCTAAAAGATATGACATAAAAAGCGAGATTCACTCTCGCTTTTCCTATTGAAAAAGGAAAGATCATGAAAAATACATCTCTATTTTCATTACGTTCAGCTCAACCCATTCTGTTAGCCCTACTCTTCATAACGACAGTACATATCGCAGACGCACAGGTCATATTTCAGGAGGACAAAAACAATTTTATTCGCCTTGTTGAAAAGCAAAACGAAACAGACAGTGACATGCGTGCCAACCAGCACCCCTTTACGCTGCAAGAGCAGGATGTATCCGCCATACTTAGCGCTATTCAGGTGGTTAAGAACAAAAATACGTCAACACCGCTTTTTTCCAACGAACAGGTTGCGTTACTTGCCGCCTATCTGCCTGAGGCGCTGCGAACAGCGACTGCTCAGCAAGACGTAATTTTTGCCCTTAGTAAAGAGAAGCGCTATTTGGCAGGCCTTAAAACCCAAACGTATTACGTTGCAGGCAGTATTTTCGTTGCAGACGATCAGCTCAATATTCTTATTGGCGAGTTCGACAAAGTAGCCAATAAAGCCTACGAAATGGCTTATGATCCTACTTCTCAGGGCTTGGTAAAATACGACTTTGATTTTGGTAATCGCAAACAAGCAAAGTTCTCATTCGATTCCCCACTCTCTTTTTCCGCACCTGGCATAGAACTAAAAACGAAAAGTCGCTTCGATTGGGTGGTCGCACCGACTCAACTGGCATTTGAAGCACATATAGAAAAGGAAACACTTTCCCCAGCGAATAGGGAAAACACACCCAGTAAGAAAGAAGTATCCGGTTCGGCCACCTTACCATCAGAAAACGATATCGTTGCTCGTTTTAAACGGTTAGACGCACTAAAAAAGGCAAACCTAATTAGCGAAACAGAATACGCCGAAAAAAGAAGGCAGTTACTTGACGAGTTATAGAACGAAAGTCCCGTCAGTACTGGTCTTACGTGCTTTTTTATTATAAGCCATTGGTCTTATTAGGCCTGATTTAATGTTATATTAATGTTAACATTGTAAACACGTGAAGTGACTGTTTAGCTTTTAATATTTCGGGGAACTTGGTCACTTTGAAGCGTTTCATTTACGCCATAATTTTGCTTACTAAAAGGCTTATGTGTGAACAAAACGCCAGCCCAAATAAGTCACAAGGCCAGCGGCAAATGTCGCTTTTTTAGCTGAGGGAAAGACCATGCACCGTATCTTGATAATTGACGACCACCCTATTTTTCGTCACGCAATGATTACTATCTTAGGGAAAAAGTTTCCCGACTCAGAAACCCTCGAAGCCAATTCAATTTCTGAAGCGTTAACGTTGCTAGAGCAAGACGCGAAGTTCGACTTAATCATGCTTGATTTAAATATGCCGGAAACCTGTGGCCTAAACGGACTTTTAGAAATTCGAAACCAACACCCTAACGTACCTGTAGTGATTATTTCCGCTGAAACGGAAAAGCAAAATATACTGCAAACCATTTCTTATGGTGCCGTTGGCTTTATTTCAAAAAGCAGTAAGATTGAAGAAATTGCTACATCTGTCGAAAGTATTTTTGAAGGAAACGTGTGTTTACCATCAGAGATATTGAGAACGCCGTCTACCAGAACACGCATGACTAATGACAACGGTATTTCGCCTGAGCAAATTCGTTCATTAACACGAAAAGAGCTGACTGTACTGAAATACCTAACTCAAGGGTTAGCCAATAAAGTGATTGCTTACGAGCTTAATATTTCCGAAACCACGGTTAAGTCTCACGTCTCATCTATTCTTAAAAAATTAGGCGCCAGCAACCGAGTAAAGGTAGTGGCCAGTGCTGCGAATATCGACTTTAACCAATACGTATTTAATTAAGACCTGTTGATCTTTGCTGTACATTGAAGATTAACAGGCCCCATGTTCCAATACTTTTAGCCATTCAAGCTTGAGACTAGCGCCGCCTTAAGCACCGCGGAGTTAACAGGTTTGTGCAGCAGCTGAATGTCGGTGCCTTCAAGTTCATTCGCCAACGCTTTTGAGTGATTAGCGGTGCAAATCATAATGGGCATTGAAGGCGCGATTTTTCTTACGCGTTTCGCAATGTCTAAACCGGTTTCTTCTTCATCTAGGTGGTAATCGACAATAAGCATGTCGCACTCGTCAAAACTGCCATTATTTACAGCACTGCATTGTTCAAAACCTGAGAAAGTGTCTACTTCCATGTCCCAGTTTGCGAACAACGTTTGCATAGCAATGCGCATATTCGCATCGTTATCAATGTGCCATATATGCTTATCCAAAACGTAATCTGGTAACGATGGCTCCAAAGTATAAAGATAGTCTTGTTCCTGACTCGTATCACACACTTCGGTAATAGGAATGGTCACCGTGAAACATGCGCCTACGCCCTCTTTCGAGCGCACTCGAATATCGTGCTCTAGCAACTTACTCATTTTATCTACAATGTATAATCCAAGACCCAAACTGTAAGAGTAGTTAAAATCGTTTTCTAATCTGGAAAACTCTTTAAAAATAACTTTCTGGTCGTCTTCGCTTATACCCACACCTTGATCATAGATGCTAATTTCTAGGTTCTCATTCACCTTTCGTGCTGCCAGTAATACCTTGCCGTTGGCACCGTATTTCATTGCATTTATTAATAAATTTCGCAATATTCGAGAAAGTAAGTTCACGTCTGTCACCACGAAGGCTTCTTTCAAGCGATAGCGAAAATCTACACTGTAGTCTTTACTGATATGCGTAAACTCTTCGGCTAGCTGCATAAGTAACGGCAATACATTTTCTTGCTGCTTATCGGGCTGTAACACCCCCGCGTCCAGTTTGGATGTTTCAATAAGCGTGCGAATAAGGCCATGTAAATCAGACAGTGAATTATCGAGGGCGGCAACAATGGGGCTGGATGAACTATCCACTTGATCTTTCAATGTTTCGTTGAACAAGATCGCAGCGCTAAGGGGCTGCATAAGATCGTGGCTAATAGCTGCCAAAAATTTGCTCTTTGAATCAATCGCTTCTTGAAGGGCGATGTTGGCGTGATTGAGTTCACGGGTACGCTTTTCTACATTCGATTCTAATTGGTCTTTAGCCGCTTTAAGCTGGAGTTGGCTTTCTACCTGCTGCGACACGTCTGTTGCCAAGACAAAGTGCCCGGTGATATCGCCAGATTCATTGAAATGAGGCAAATAAACTTTCTGTAAAAAGCCAACGTCGCCATGCGCATTTTTTTCTTTGCTTTGAAAGCTCACCACTTCGCCTTGGTTAACACGGCGCAAGTACTGAATAAGATTGGGGTAAACCTCTTTCAGATGGCTTCGATCCATAGGCATATCATTAATGTCTTGCTCACTAACGCCATACCAATCGCGATAACCTTTATTGGTGTATTGAAACTTTTTATCGGTACTAATGTAAGCAATAAGCGCCGGTACATTATCGGTTATCATGCGGATCCAGCTTTCGTTTTGCTTCAGCGTTTCCGCGTAGTGATGCTGCGATGTAACATTGGTGAACGTGCACAGCGTATTGCCGTCGGGCAGTGTAGTGATGTTGCGTTCAACCACCAGTTGCTCGTGGATAATCTGGGTACTTGGCCCCACCGGGTTTAAGTTGAGCCCGCTCCAGTGACGGTTATTTTGAAGGGCATAAATATTCTTACTGTTTACCAGTACGTGCTGGGGCACGTTTGACTGGGTCAAAAACGTGTTATTCCAAAACGCAATGCCACCTTCTTTATCAATGAGCAATATTCCAACATCAATATTATCGATAAGGCTTTGCAACAGCTTGTTTTTCTCTTTAATGACTTGCTCGTAACGATTCGATTCAAGCAGTTTTACTTCAGTGATGTCGTTAAACAGAATAACGTTCCCGCCTTCTTGCGTGGGTCGATTGGTCAGCTGATACCATCGCCGGTTCGACAACTGATAGATCATCCTGCCTTCGACATCAGCAGGCAGGGCGCGGCGAATAACCCCGGAATGCTTGGCAGCTTGGGTGATATCGTAATAGTTATCGCCAATTTTAGGGGTAATGGAAAGGTCATCCCAAACAGTTTCAAAGTGCCGATTAAAGAAGATGATCCCGCCCAGTCTATCTAGCAACACCATCGCCTGATTAGTGCTTTCAATGGCGTCGTGTAAACGCTGTTTAACCTGATGGGTTTCTTCGTGAGCCCGCACCAGTTCGGCGTTTGACTGCTCCAGCTTTTGCAGTACTGACTGTAGTTCTTCGGTTTTCTGACTCACTTTTTCAGAAAGTTGAACCGAATGTTCGAAGGCGCGGTAGCTGTGATGATTAAAACCGCCCTCTTCCATGCGATACATCAGCGCTGCGTTTATTTTTTCAAGCTTTTCGTTTTCACGCCGTTGTTCTAGCAGCGCCTTTTGAAGCGCCTCCACGTCGGTAAGTTGATTATTGGGCTGCAAAATACACCCCCGTAAACGTTTGGTTCAAGTGAACCGAATGAATATGCTCGCCATAGGCATTGAAGCCCGCGACATTGTACCTTTGCTGTAGCCGTCTTATTTCGTGGTCGTTTTTGCCCTGTTGAATTTCGAGCCTTCGCAAAAAGCAATCGCAAGCATAGACAAATTCGGGCTCGCCAAGCTGAGCGCGCAGTTTGTCCAACTTACTTTCTAATGCTTCAATGCAGTCACCCAGCTGAACAAACGTAAGAATAATGCCAATATCTACCGCACAGTAAAAGGTAATGGCGTTGGTGGCCAAATCTACTTTTTGAATAGAGCGGATGAAATATTTGCCACCTACCATCACTGCAAGGGGAAACATGGAAAACACATCCGGCGTTAAGTCTTCAGCTTTCATTCCCAATAAACTGGCGTAATACTGCGCAGCAGGTTCACCGTTTATTTCATACACAGTTCGCGACTCAGGGTCGGCGTGGGTGACCACCAGCTTCGATACGGGAGAGTTAATGTGATCAATGGAGAACACGGTGAAGGGCTTTCCCGTGCCAACAAGCAGCAGTACTGCTGCGTCTCGATGAAATTCACCGTTGTAAAACACATAAGTGGCTTCAAGCTTTAAATCGTCGCCAGCGCTACCGCCTAAGTGTGGAATATTGCCAAATGCGGTCGCAAAGGTTTCTAGAAAATGTTCCTCATGGCGGGTAAGTCCATCGAGCACAGAAATAACGAAGTGCTGCTCTGTATCGTAACGGCGCTCTCTCCCCTGTAAGGCTCGGCGCAAAGCACTGGCAATATCGTGGGCTTCATCAAAGTTTACTTCGCCTAAATTAGGCACCAATGCTGTGGCAATAGAAAATTCGTTTTTCAAAAACGCGACGGCCAAGAGCTTTTCTGTTCCGTAGCCATTTTTATTAAATTCTCCAGCACTGGTGCAGCCAACAATATTCACGTGCGGAAAACGTGCGGAGATTTCCTTTGCTACGGTGTCTAAGTCAAACAGCGTGCTGGTATGAAAGAGTAATAGCTCTATTTCATCGCACTTAACGTTGGCTAAAATCTCATTGGCCACATCACGGCAGGCTTCTTTAGCACCGTATAAACTAGAATGGTTGTCATCGTTAACCTTGCTATTAGCAGGTTGACTAAGTGCGGACAGGATTGAGGTTTTTGACACGCGTTGGCACCTTTTTCTTTTTATATTTATCGATTTTGCACAAGTCAGGGTTATCTAACGTAACCACACACTCAAGGCACTGAATACATTCAGCATAGTCGATGCTGCCGTCTTGTTCTATAGCATCAATACCACATTTCTTTTGTTTGCACAGCTGACACGGATTACCACAGGCATCTTTACGTGTAAGCAATTTAACTAAAGGGAAACGCCCCAAAATGGCAAGCCCCGCTCCCAACGGACATAAATAGCGGCAGTACACTTTATGAATTTTTAAACTAAGTAGCAGCAATAAAACCGAATACAGTACAAAGGGCCAATATCGAACAAAGTGTAGAGTTATGGACGTTTTGAACGGCTCTATATCAGCGAGCTTCTCTGCAAGGTTTAGCGAATAGAATGAGCACGCAACAAGCCCTATAAGCAACCCATATTTAATTTTTTGCGCCCGTTTGTGGTGCTGTGGCTTAATTCTAATTTGTTTTATCCTGAACTTTTCAGCCAGTATTCCCATCACTTCCTGAAGTGCTCCGAAGGGGCAAAGCCAGCCACAAAATAGTCCCCGTCCAACGATAAACAACGAGACAAATACAAAGCTCCACAAAATAAAGATGACCGGGTCGAGAAGATATACCTCTATCGAAAACCCATCGACAATATCCAGTAGCAGCGTGTATATGTTGACAACAGACAGTTGCCCTTGAGCGTAAAAGCCAATAAAAAACAGCACGAACACAAGGGAAAATGCCCGCACTGTGTGCACAAACTTGGTGTAAGGCGTTAGCCTTTGCTGGAATGCAAAAAACAACGACAGCGCTACAAGATAAACAACGGTGATGCTTATCGTTAAGGTTCTGTCCCTCCAAATTTTCTGCCACAACGGAATGGGCTTCGCTAACTGAGCCTCAGGATTTTCCATAAATAGTTCACTAGGCAGTGTCACTTTGAAAGGGAACAGATGCTCATCTTGCTCGAAGAAACTTGGCTTAAACGGCACACTAATCGCTATTTCCATTTCTTGGTCAAGTGACAGCCCGCCTTTCGATTTTACTCGAAGTACTTTGATCTCGTTGTAGTCGGGCAATGCTTGTGAAAATGCGGGGTCATAGAAGCTATAAAAATCGATATCGCGGATAGCTGTGGGAAAGCCGCCTTGAGACACCCGTAAATGCTCAGGTGTGGTTTGAGGAATAAACTCATCGCTGATAAAACTGAAACCTTTCGTATTCAGCACCATCAGTGCCATTTCACCCGGATTTAGATTTTCCTGTAACCGAGCAAATTCCTCTTCATTCAGCAGGTTTTTCCCCACAATAGGAAGACTTAAAAACGCATAGTAGTGTTCGGCGATGATGTCACCGTCAAGGGCAAACTCGCTCTGAATATCGTCAACCGCCCGAACCACTTCTCTCGAAAGGCCTTCGGTATTCTGTCGAGTAATCTGGTGTTTTTGAACGTAGCCCTTGTCCACCAATTCGCTAAAAGTAAGAGGTTCGTAAAAGTCTGGATTGATAATATTATTGCTAGGCGCAACAAAGCCATCTAGCTTAGCTCTGGCAACGGCTAGTGCAGATGTCACGATAGTATCGTTGATAACCAGCACCGATACGGTGGCTTTCGTAACCCCATCAAAGTAGGTAGCGTCTTTGCCTACATTGCTTTTACCACCAATGATAAAACGTTCTTTGACACTGTGCCCTTGATATTGAGCAACGAAATCAAACATGGATTTCTCGCCAAGCCCGTGCAAAAAAATCGGCTCGCTATGCTGCTTGACGAAAAGATCGACCACATTGCCTTGTGTGTCTAGCCCAATCACTACATTAACTGGTTTGCCTGAAAAGCCTATGAAGTCGACAAAGTCATTCGACTCAAAAACATATCCGAGTAGTTGCTGAAGCTGATAGACAGGCGTTACCTTGATGTCAGTGTGCATCTCCCCCACTCGTGTAGCGTTGGGAAATATTTTGTAAATGTCTTGTGGAATGTCTGTCGCGTCAGACTGCGCCAACACATTGGTGCTGAGAAACAGCAAGAAAATGATTGAGGAAAATGCGATGCGCATAAAAGTAGCGGGCGGCGGTAGGCGCCGCCCTCAGGTTTACTTAGAAGAAACCAAGTGGGTTGATGTCGTAGCTTACCAATAGATTTTTTGTCTGCTGGTAGTGATCTAGCATCATCTTGTGGGTTTCGCGGCCAATGCCCGATTTCTTGTAGCCGCCAAACGCAGCGTGAGCAGGATACAAGTGATAACAGTTCGTCCATACGCGACCTGCTTCAATCGCTCGACCTACGCGGAATGCTACATTCGCATCGCGGCTCCATACACCAGCGCCAAGTCCGAAGCTTGTATTATTGGCAATCTCAATGGCCTCTTCTTCGGTTTTGAAGGTTTGAACAGCGATGACCGGACCAAAAATCTCTTCCTGGAACACACGCATGTGATTTTCACCCTTCAAGATAGTCGGCTGAATGTAGTAGCCTCCATCAAAGCCAGGTAGCTGCTCTTTCTCACCACCAGTGACAACCTGAGCCCCTTCTGACTTACCGATATCGATGTATTTAAGGATCTTTTCGAACTGCTCATTAGATGCCTGTGCACCTACCATGGTATCTGTGTCTAGTGGGTTGCCACGTTTGATCTTCTGAATTTTTTCCAACACTTTTTCCATGAATGCATCATAGATGTCTTCGTGAATAATCGCTCGAGAAGGACACGTACATACTTCACCTTGGTTGAAGTATCCAAGCACTAAACCTTCCGCACACTTATCAATAAATTCAGGCTCGTGATTCATGATGTCTGGGAAGAATAAGTTTGGCGACTTGCCGCCAAGCTCAACGGTAGATGGAATAAGGTTTTCAGCAGCACAGCGAAGGATATGTCCGCCAACAGGTGTAGAGCCAGTAAACGCAATTTTTGCGATTCTTGTGCTTGTTGCAAGAGCCTGTCCGGCTTCTGCCCCGAACCCGTTAACGATGTTTAGTACACCCGGTGGTAGCAGGTCTTGGATTAGTTCGGCGAACAATAAGATAGATACTGGCGTTTGTTCTGCTGGCTTTAGCACCACTACGTTACCGGTAACAAGTGCTGGCGCAAGTTTCCATGCAGCCATAAGTAGCGGGAAGTTCCATGGAATGATTTGCCCAACAACACCATAAGGTTCATGGAAGTGATACGCCACCGTGTTTTTATCAATTTCACCGATGGTGCCTTCTTGGCTTCGAATACAGCCTGCGTAATAACGGAAGTGGTCTGCACACAGCGGAATGTCTGCATTAAGCGTTTCGCGAACGGCTTTACCATTGTCCCATGTTTCCGCAACGGCAAGTAGCTCTAGGTTTTCTTCAATGCGATCGGCTATTTTCAGAAGAATGTTAGAACGCTCAGCTACTGACTTATCTGCCCAGCCCTTTTTCGCAGCGTGAGCTGCATCTAACGCAAGCTCAATGTCTTCAGATGTTGAGCGTGGGATTTGTGCGATGTCGCTGCCGTCTACTGGAGATGTTGCGGTGAAGTACTCACCTTTAACCGGTGCTACCCATTCGCCATTGATAAAATTACCGTAGCTTTCTTTGAAGCTTACGACCGAACCTTCACTACCTGGCTTTGCATAAATCATAAGAAGTACCTTTTGATAACTTTGCGCGTACCACGCGCACTAACTTGGTTTGTTGTGTAGTTTGATAATGGTACTTTTACGTTGTACCTACCATGATGCGATAGACCGATTTGACTCCTACTTTAGGAGGGGAAACCTATGGCTACTTCTCACTCTTCTCGACAAAAGACACCGATTGAGACGCTGAAAGCTCTGCATCACCGATGTAACCGTGTTTAGCCGCAATGGCTGAAAACTGGGAAGGTACTGCATCAAGCTTTCGCTTAATGACGGTAAGTGCGTTAGAGACAGTCTTAGCCGATAGGCCCAACTCGTCAGCAACATCAAAGCGGGATTTATTCATCGCTATCGCAATAAATATCTCGAACTCACGTTTTGTTAATTTGGCAGCAATGTCCACATTGGTATCGAGAAGTTGATTGGCTAAATTTACCGCCAGGCCTCGCTCAATATACTTTTGCCCTTTTGCGACGACCTTAATTGCCGAGATCAGTATTTCAGGCGAACTACTTTTACTGATGTACCCCATAGCACCGGTCTGCATGGCGCGGTGCAATATGACGCTGTCTTCGAACATACTGAAAAAGATAATTTTTAAATCTGGATGTCGCTTTAAAAAAATCTTGGCTAAAACAAGGCCACTTTCATTTGAAAGGTTTATGTCGAGGATTAGAATTTCAATGTCACTACTGGCTAATAAACGCTGGGTTTGCGCGCCGTTTTCAGCATCCCAAATACGGCAATCCGGCATCATAGCATTGAGCAATGCTTTGTATCCTTCACGCACCACAGCGTGGTCGTCGACAATTAGAATATTCATGCGACGTTAGCGCCCATAAGAGGAGGCATTTTTTTAAGGGTAAGGGACAGCGATACAGCAACGCCGCCATCATCGGGTGACGTCACACTGCAATTTGCTCCTATACAACGCGCTCGGCTGCGCATTGATGACATGCCAATGTTTTCCACGATGTGATTTCCCAGCCCCCTGCCGTTGTCTTTGACCATCACAGAGACCCGGTGAGTATCGCCATAAATTTGAATGCAAACTTTAGTGGCTTTTGCATGCTTAATCACGTTGTTAATGGCTTCTTGAGCAAACCGATAAAGGTGAATATCTCGCTCATTATCTTCTTGATAGCGCTTTAGATTAATTGACACGTCCCACTGCGTATCGGGCTGCGCCACTTCTTGTTCGTACACCAGTCTCTCAAGCGACGATTGCAAAGGTACTTTGTCTAGTATCAGGGGGTGAAGGTGAGCTGTAAGCTTTCTAATTGCATCACTTATTTGATGTGACATCACTTGAACTTTCTGCGCCGACAGTTCAACAACCGAGCGCTCTTTTGCGTTAACCAAAATATAGGCGTGGGCTTTAATCGTTGTCAGTAACTGCCCCACGTTATCGTGAAGCTCTCTGGCAAGGTAATTACGCTCTTGCTCTTGAAGAAGCGCTAACTGCTTATCTATTTTTATGAGCTGCTTTTCTTTTGATTTAAGTGCATTTTGCAGGTGCTTGAACTGGTCTAACACCCTGTTCATTTCGGTGATATCTGAATGTGGCAGGGGCTGTGATTCCTTGCCTTCTCGTAGCTCAGATAATGCGTCAGCGAGCTGATTTAGCGGCACTAACCTTTGCTTAACCGCCACTTTTAACGTAAACAGCAACAGCACGAAGGTTGCGAAAAACAGTCCCGCCACCAAGGCAAAAAAAGTGAGATTCTGGGTGAGTTCAGTAGCATCAAAAGGCGTAACAATAAGATACTGGTTTTCCTGAATAGGGATAATAACTGGCGTCAGTGCAGTTCCTTCGGATTTAGAATACGCTGAAGCGTAGTCTGCCTGAAGACGGCCCGTGAAATAGTGAGCAGATAAGTGAGGGCTAGGCTCTACAATCGCTTCGATATCAGCAACAGAGATATTGAGGTTGACCATTTCTCGCACTTGATTAAGTGCACCCGTCATCTCCTCCTCAATATTATTTTGTATGTGGAAATAGACCAAACAGGTAAATGCCAAAAAGCAGCCGATAAAAACGGCTACTATAGCTGTAGATATTTTTCTAAAACCCGACATAATCGCCCCTGCAAGCCTTTTATTACAGGGTTATGCTATACAGGCTACGTTAAAAAGCACATCCTGCATTAGAGGTGAATTCATCCTACCAAGGTAGGATGAATTAAATTTTAAAGATGTGTTTCTTGGTAAGAATGTAGACTGTTTTACACTTATCGGTAAGCCTGTTTCTCTGTGCTACTAGCTTCCCAGTCGACTGCTGAATTGGCCTACTGCATCAACGACTTCTTTTGCACCGTCTTGAATTTGTTCGATAACTTCACCCGCCTCTCTGGCGTAGTTGAGGCCTGATTGCGCCTTTTCATCACCTTCATTAACCAAATTTACTGCGTCGGTGGCCAATGTCTGGTTGTGTTTAACCACATTGATGATTTCTTCTGTGGCTTCTGTTGTACGCGATGCTAACTGACGCACCTCGTCAGCAACTACAGCGAAACCTCGCCCCTGATCGCCAGCACGTGCCGCCTCGATCGCAGCATTTAGAGCAAGCAAGTTGGTTTGTTCGGCAATAGCACTGATACTTCCGATAATAGTGGCAATTTGTTGAGACTGAGCGTCCAACGCATTAATCCCCTCTTTTGCCCTATCCATTTGCTGCGACAACGAAGACATTTCAGAAAGCAGTTCGCTAATGACTTCCTTTCCTCGCGTGGCGATTTGATCCGTTGTGTTTGAAGAACGGTAGGCGATATCAGCAGCACTGGACACGGCATTTTCTCGTGCCACCTGCTCAGTAATATCAGTAGCCAACTTAACCACTTTATACATACGACCGTGAGAATCACAAATCGGGTTATAGGTGGCTTCCAGCCAAACAGTGTTGCCGTGAGCGTCGAAGCGTTCGAATCTTCCTGCGACGAATTCACCCTGAGCAAGTCGTTCCCAAAACGTTTTATATTCGCGGGAATTCGCATACTCGGTATCACAGAAGATTCTATGATGCTGACCTTTAATGTCATTAAGGCTGTACTTAACGGTTTTTAGGAAAGCTTCGTTTGCGTCCTGAATATTTCCGTTTAAATCGAATTCAATCACCGCATTTGACTTGTGTAACGCGGCCACCAAATCTTCGTGCTCTTTCGAGTTGGCTATAGTGCGCGTGAGGTCGTTGAGGTTGACTGAGAATTTGTGAATATTGCCGTTAATGTCAAAAATCGGCTCTACCACCCCCCTTAACCACGCTTCCTCGCCGTTTTCACGAAGAAATTCAATCGCCCCCCAGTAATGGACGCGCTGCTCAATTGAATCTTTTAGTTTTTTGAAGTGTGGCGTGTTTCTGGCAATCTCGGGAACAAATTCAAAGAAGCGATGCCCTTTCACTTGAGAGAGTGAGTAACCCAGCTCTTTCTCGAACACCTCGTTGACTGCTTCAATTTCACCACGCTCATTAAGATTGAGAAAGATCATTTCTTCGCGCAAGCCATCTCGCACTTGCTTGAGTATATGTAGCTTCTCGCGAAGCGCTTCGTTTTCTTTCACTAAGTGTTTATTGAACATAGGGCCTTCCCTGACAGAGAATTACAGTAATATGCCGTATATCGGCAGTAACCAACCTTGCCTTAACGATAAATTGATAAATGCATACAAGGTTAAGCAATCGTCACGCTAAAATGTGCCTGTTCGCCAGGGCGTGCTGTCCTAGTTTTGGTATGTGCTATGTAAAGCCTAGACCACATTCAGCCACTTGCATTAAAGCGTGGAGAGTTTTTCGACGCTGCTACGCTATTTTTTACATATTTACCCTGCAAAAGACAGTAGATAAACGTCTAATTTTTTAGTCGAGAAATTTTGAATGGTATTGCGTAACTTTATCTGTAAGCCATTTTGTAAATACCTGAAAGCGTGCCTGAGAATGAGTCTCTTTGTGTGTAGCAAGCCAGAACGTACGCTTAATATGAATCTCGTTTTCAATGAGTCTAACTAAGCCTGGCTGAGTTTCAGCCATAAACTTAGGCAGAATGCCTACCCCTGCGCCATTTACAAGCATTTGATACTGCGCATTAATACTGGTGCTGCGAAGGGCACTTAACTGTGACAGCGCGGTCTCTTCAATGAACTTCAACTGGGGGGCGTAAACCAAATCGGGCACGTAGCTCACTAAATTGAACGCGGTGAGCTCTTGTAATGTTCGTGGTTCGTTGTCGCTGATAAGGGACTGGTGGGTATAAAGATAGAGGTTATAGTCAGTTAATTTTTGTGTAACCAGCAAGCCCTTACTGGGCTTTTCTAACAAGATAGCCATATCGGCTTCTCGTTTGTTCAGGTTTAAAAAGCCGCTGGTTGCCACAAGCTCAATACTGATCCCCGGATACTGCTTTTTAAAATCGGGTAGTAAAGGCGCTAAAAACCAGCTACCGAAACCTTCAGAAACACTCACTCTGATCGTACCTGCCAAATGCGAGCGTTCATCACCTAATTCATTTTGTGCCTCTAAGAAATAATGTTCTGCTTTTTCGATATACGTGACTAACTCACTGCCATGTGTGGTTAGCACATACCCTTTTTTTGTTAGCTCGAACAACTTACAATTTAATGAGTCCTCCAGTTTTTTTACACGACGAATTAATGTCGTAGGGTCTACCTTCAAGCCTTTAGCTGCAATAGCTACACGACCATTTCTTGCCAAACCAAGAAACAAACGCATGTCGTCCCAATTCACTTAAACACCTGCATTTTTACAGCACCATGCTGCAAGTATATGTATTGTCTTTGCAAACACAAGGTTTCAATATTGTTAAAAATTACAGGAGCTATGTCATGAGAAAGATTGTTCACTTTATTGCCGGTAAAGATTTTGAGGATAGCAGCGAAAATACCGCGTCGGTATTTGCGCCCAACACAGGTGAAGTTCAGGCTGAAGTAAGCTTGGCTAACACTTCAACTTTGGCCTATGCAATTGAGACAGCTCAAGCTGCACAGGTTGAGTGGGCAGCAACAAATCCTCAACGACGCGCTCGTGTTATGTTCAAGTTTAAAGAGTTAGTTGAAGCAAACCGCGATCGCTTAGCGGCACTATTATCAAGCGAGCACGGTAAAGTGTTGGTTGATGCGCAAGGTGATATTCAGCGCGGCCTTGAAGTTATCGAATTTGCCTGTGGTATCCCTCATGCGCAAAAAGGTGAATATACCGAAGGCGCAGGCCCAGGAATCGATGTGTATTCCATGCGCCAAGCACTGGGTGTAGTGGCAGGTATTACGCCATTTAACTTCCCGGCCATGATCCCAATGTGGATGTTCGGCGTTGCCATTGCCTGCGGTAACGCGTTTATTCTAAAGCCATCAGAGCGCGATCCGTCAGTACCTGTTGAATTGGCAAAGCTTATGATTGAAGCTGGCCTTCCTGCAGGTGTGCTAAACGTTGTTCACGGTAATAAAGAAGTGGTTGATGGTATTTTGGATCATCAAACTATCAAGGCTGTGAGCTTTGTAGGCTCTTCTGATATTGCCAACTATGTTTATGAGCGCGGTGCTCGTGCTGGTAAGCGCGTTCAGGCTATGGGCGGCGCTAAAAACCATGGCATCGTGATGCCTGATGCTGATTTAGATCAGGTGGTAACCGACCTGGTAGGTGCTGCATACGGCAGTGCTGGTGAACGCTGTATGGCGCTGCCAGTTGTTGTTCCGGTGGGCGATGAAACCGCTGAAAAACTGAAAGCCAAGCTTATTCCAGCTATTAAAGACATTATGGTAAGTCATAGTGAAGATCCTAACGCCCATTATGGTCCCGTGGTTACTGCTGCTCACAAAGAGCGCGTTGAAGGCTATATCGACCTTTGCATAGAAGAAGGCGCCGAGCTTGTTTACGATGGCCGAACCAGCCAAATTCCTAGCGACAGCCAGGGCTATTTCATCGGCCCAACCTTCTTCGACCACGTGACTAAGGACATGCGTTCATACCAAGAAGAGATTTTCGGTCCAGTACTGCAAATGGTGCGCGCGAAAGATTTCAACGAAGCAGTCAACTTAGCAAGCGACCACCAATACGGTAATGGCGTTGCTATGTACACCCGTAATGGCCATGCAGCGCGCGAATTTGCTCAGCGTGTAAACGTAGGCATGGTGGGGATTAACGTGCCTATTCCTGTGCCAGTTGCCTACCATACGTTTGGGGGCTGGAAGCGCTCTGCATTTGGTGACACCAACCAGCACGGTATGGAAGGTGTGAAATTCTGGACCAAAGTTAAAACGATTACTCAGCGCTGGCCTGATGGCTCAGATACGAACGACAACGCTTTTGTTATTCCAACCATGGGCTAAGCGAGGAGACAATCATGACCACAGTTGCATTTATTGGCCTAGGTAATATGGGCTCAGGTATGGCAAATAACCTGGTTAAAAGCGATTACAACGTATTGGCTTTCGACTTAAGCGAAGTGGCGCTGGCCAAAGCCAAAGAAGCCGGCTGTACCATTGCACAAAGTACCGAGCAGGCTGTTTCTGAAGCTGACATCGTTATTACAATGTTGCCTGCAGGCAAACACGTAAAAGATATCTATTCAAATCAGATCCTGTCTTCTGTACGCGAAGGCACTTTGCTTATTGATTGCTCTACTATTGACGTAGAAACGGCAAAGAGTGTGTCAGAACTGGCAGAGAAAAAAGGCCTTAAAATGCTTGATGCGCCGGTTTCTGGTGGTGTTGCGGCAGCTGCCGGCGGCACACTTACGTTTATGGTGGGCGGCGACGCTGACGCGTTTGACAAAGCTCACGGCGTGTTGAACGCAATGGGCAAAAAAATTGTTCATGCGGGCGGCCATGGTGCAGGGCAAGCAGCGAAGATTTGTAACAATATGTTACTTGGCGCAACCATGATTGCGACGTGTGAAAGCTTTCAACTGGCCAAAAAGCTTGGTTTAGACGCGCAAGTTTTCTTCGATATTGCGTCTAATGCATCAGGTCAAACGTGGTCAATGACCAGCTATTGTCCTGTAAAAGGTGTGGGGCCACAAAGCCCTGCTGATAACGATTTTGCTGGCGGCTTCGCCTCTGCACTTATGCTTAAAGACTTAGGTCTTGCCATGCAAGGCGCGAAGGGCGTCAACGCGCAAGTACCTATGGGTGAGCTTGCTGCAAAGTGGTTTGAAATGCACTGCGAAGAAGGCAATGCAGGGATGGATTTCTCTTCAATAATCAACCGATTAGCGTAAGAGAAAACTAACAGTTCTCCGACGGCTACTTTCCCTCAGAAGAGGTGGCCTTCTTACTGAGCGAGTAAAGGATTTTACTCGCTCTTTTTTTTAAACAAACTGCGTCTACGCTTTTTCTCTCCGATTTTCTTTCTAAGCCATCCGCGGTTTAATCATTTCCTCTAGGCTGCGTCAACATGTCATCATACGCATCCATTTCCCAAGGCAGTTCGCCTGGGCTGGTATCGAGGAAGTGCAGATAACTTTCGAACTGATCTAAGATGTCCTTAGTAATACTCTCTTTGTCATATCCGTAAATATCGTAAGCTTGTCCTCCGCGGCGAAGGAATACTTCAGCACGAAAATATTTTTCTGACTCGTCTTCTTCTGAACGCAGTTCTGCGTAGCTAAAGCCTGGGACTAAATACTCGGTCATACGAATATCGTAGATAAAATCCATGTGATCGTGACGCTCAACAGTGAAGATGGCCCTTCCCGTTTCCTCATCAAGCTTGACAAACGCCTCCCACTCTCTCGCTTTCAAAGCAGCCTGTACGTCTTTCATCGCTGCAATCACAGTTTTATCAATAAACTCATGCACCTCATTTCGGCTGGGGTAATCCACCATGGCTGCGAGACGCCCTTTTAGGCTTGCAGAGCGACCGTGGTTTCGATTCAGTGTATTCGCCTTCAAACTGTTATTTCGATAGCCTTCAATGACAAGCGCACGCCATAGACCTGCTGCAGACGCTAGCATAATGAAGGCGAATGGTAATGCGCTCGCAATGGTCATGGTTTGTAGGGCATTCAGTCCACCAGCCAACAGCAACACTGCTGCAACGGTTCCTTCCAAACACGCCCAGAAGATACGCTGCCATACCGGGCTTTCCTCTTTCCCACCAGAGGCAAGCGAGTCGATAACCAGCGACCCTGAGTCAGATGAGGTGACGAAAAAGGTAATGATCAACAGTACAGTTAAGCCAGACATAATGGATGAGCCAGGAAGCAAATCATAAAGCTTAAATAAAGCAACGGCTTCGTTTTCCTGAACATCATTGATAAGCGTCGAAACGCCTTGGTTCATAATGGCATTTAAGGCTGTATCACCAAATACTGAGAACCAAAGGAAAGTGAACATTGTAGGCACCAGCATCACACCAAACACGAATTGTCTGATAGTTCTGCCCCGACTTATCTTGGCGATAAACATGCCCACAAACGGAGCCCATGCGATAGTCCAACCAAAAATAAACAGCGTCCAGTTCCCAATCCAATCGCTGCGACTGTACGCCTGAAGGTTGAACGTGCGCTCGATAATACCGTTAACATAGCTTCCCGTGTTCTGCAGGAAGGTCTCTAATATGTGTACGGTTTCTCCCATGATAAAGACTGTGCCCATCAGCGATACCGCTAAAAGCATGTTCAGAATAGAAAGGCGCTTGATGCCTTTGTCCATACCTGCAATCACCGATATGGTTGCCGCTAAGGTTACAATAGCGATAGTGCCTACCTGCACCATAATGTCGATGGGGATGTCACCGGAAAGATAGTTAAGCCCAGCATTAATTTGGGTAACAGACAGGCCAAGCGTGGTAGCGATGCCAAATAAGGTACCTAAAATCGCGAAAACATCTACCGAGTGACCAATGGGACCATATATTTTATCTCCGATGAGCGGATACAAAGCTGAGCGAATGGATAACGGAAGACCGTGTCGGAATGCGAAATAGGCAAGGACTAAGCCCACTAAGCCATAGATGGCCCAAATATGAAAACCCCAGTGAAAAAACGCAATTTGCATTGCCTGCTTTGCCGCATCAACAGTTTCAGCAGCCCCAGCAGGCGGCGATGAGTAATGCAGTACCGGCTCTGCTACACCAAAGTAAAGCAGCGCAACACCGTAACCTGCCGAAAACAACATGGAAAACCATTCCGGAAAACTGTATTGGGGTTCTGCGTGATCAGGGCCTAATTTTATGTTCCCCCAACTTGATGAGGCCACCGATACAATAAACACTAAAAAGATGGCCACTGACAACATGTAGAACCAGCCAAAACTTTCCGTTATCCAAGCCAACGTACTATCGAACGCCTCACCGGCAAGTTCCGGGTTACTTATTGTACCGATGACCAACAGCAAAATAATGGCAACGGCGGGGAGAAATACCGGAATAAGTATGGTTGAGTTGTTTTTTTGGCCTTTCATAGCAAATCCCTTTTCACTGACAGGTAAGTTGAAACCCTGCGAAAACTTAAAAGCTGCTTTTTTCTACTAGTGAGGATTTGCTTTGGTTCAGATAATTACCCAGATATATTCTTTTTTTGGCGCTACAGACCGTGATTTCAAGTAAATAAGGCGCTCCAAGCGGCAACGACCTGATCTGAAAAAAGAGATTAACGGGCGTGATTGCCTCTGGCTTATCAAAAATAATCAGACATAGATAAATAGCGCTGCCTGATATGTTCAATTAACAGCTTAATTTTTCGAGATGGCTGGCGGCTGTAAGGATAAACGGCATAAACGCCTAACACCTTACCTACCCGCTCTGGAAACAAATCGACCAGTGTTCCATTACATAAATCTTCGAACACCAAACATTTAGGTACGTAGGCAATACCTCTACCAGTAAGGGCTGCTTTGCGAAGCGCCCCTGCGTTGTCACTTGAAAATGCGCCATCTACGGTAATGGTGTAACTGCCTTGAGACGACGTAAACTCCCACTCCCTTGCGCCGGATGTGTGATAGGAATACAACAAACAGTTGTGAAAGCTCAAATCCTCAGGTGCTTTGGGCCTGCCCTTTCGTCTAATGTAATCTGGCGATGTGCAAACCACCCAATGGGAATCTAAAAAGTGCCGCGCGATTAGACTTGAGTCTTCCAAATATCCCGTTCGAATAACGAGATCAAACCCTTCCTCGACTAAATTCACAAATCGATTATCCATAGACATATCAACGCTTAGCCCTGGATGAAGGGTACAAAACTCAGCTACCGCATCGGCTAACAGTAAATCGCCCGAAATAGTTGGAACCGACATTTTAATGTGTCCGGATATTTGTTCACTGTATCCAGAAATTGTGTCGATAGCTTCCTGCGTGGACGCCTTTACATTCATGGCGCCTTGCTTCAAAGCTTGACCCGCTTCGGTAAGCGTGAGTTTGCGAGTAGTGCGATACAAAAGCTGCGTTCCCAGCTCTTTTTCAAGCTTTGCTATGCGCTTACTGACTACCGAGTTGGTAATGTTGTTCGCCTCTGCCACTTTGCTAAAACTGCCCATCTCCGCAATTTGTGCAAAGAGAATTAAATCGTCTGCTCTCACGTTATTACTTCACTTTTGGAAAAGATAAATTTCATTGTTGCCGTATATCCCTAAGGCGAGAAACGTTATATTTTTACCAAGTTAATTACAATCGATTAAAGACATGATTATTTCATCGCCGACTGATTATCGACGCGCTGCGCAAAAAATATTACCGCCGTTCCTATTTCACTACATTGATGGTGGTGCCTATCGAGAGCATACACTTAAACGCAATGAAACTGACTTGGCTGACATTGCATTAAAGCAGCAAGTGCTGAGAAATATGTCGTCGCTTGACCTTTCTACAACGGTCTTTGGTGAACAATTGGCTTTACCTATTGCCCTTGCTCCCGTGGGATTAACTGGAATGTATGCGCGACGTGGCGAAGTGCAAGCTGCTAAAGCGGCAGCAAACAAAGGCATACCGTTTACCATGTCGACGGTGTCAGTATGTCCTATTGAAGAAGTCGCACCAGCCATTGAACGTCCAATGTGGTTTCAGCTGTATGTACTTCGCGATCGCGGCTTTATGAAGAATGTTCTAGAGCGCGCCAAAGCAGCGGGTGTAACAACGTTAGTTTTTACCGTAGATATGCCTGTACCAGGGGCTCGCTATCGCGATAAACACTCAGGTATGAGTGGGCCATTTGCTGCAAGCCGTCGCGTACTGCAAGCGATGACTCATCCTCGTTGGGCATTTGATGTAGGCGTATTCGGTAAGCCTCATGATCTTGGCAATATTTCTACTTATCGTGGCGAACCGACCCAGTTGGAAGACTATATTGGCTGGTTGGGCGCTAATTTCGATCCGTCTATCAGTTGGAAAGACTTAGAATGGATCAGAGAGTTTTGGGACGGCCCAATGATTATCAAAGGCATTTTAACTGAACAAGATGCCAAAGATGCGCTGAGTTTTGGCGCAGAAGGCATTGTAGTATCCAATCACGGCGGTCGTCAGCTAGATGGCGTGCTGTCCACCGCTAAAGCCCTTCCAGCGATTGCTAGCGCGGTGAAAGGCGATCTAAGTATTTTCGTAGACTCAGGTATTCGTAACGGCTTGGACGTGGTGAGAATGCTGGCACTAGGTGCCGATTGTACTTTACTAGGGCGCTCTTTTATTTATGCACTTGCTGCTGAAGGCCAACAAGGGGTAGAGACCTTACTCGAGCTGTACAAACAGGAAATGCATGTCGCGATGACACTATGCGGTGCAAAATCAGTCAGTGAACTTAACCTCGACTCTCTCGCTTTTTAGTATCGCTGGCACCAAGGCCACTAAAAAGACCCCCAGTAATTGGATAGTCCAACTATTGGGGGTCACTTCATTTTTTATGGCTCTTTTATCAATGCACAAGTGGCTGGAAGCGTTAGTTGCGCTTAATGATGCCCACCACAACAACTTCCATCATGCTCAGCCCAATTTTTAAGTTTGGTGGTTTTGCCTATTCCCGGGTTAAAACTATTGGTTGGGTCTAATTCTCGGTAAAAGTTTTTCAGCGCATCTTTTGCAAAGTACTCGTGTCCCACATTGTGCTCTGCTGGATATTCAGCGCTTCTCGCATCAAAAGTTTCCAGAATTTTACCCTTTAACAATTTGGCATCCGCCCCTTTTTTCAACACGTAATTCTGGTGCATTACGTGGCAGAATAAATGGCCGTAATACAGTTTTGTGTCTATCTGGTCGTCTATTTCTTTAGGCAGCACTTCAAACCAGTCGGGATCGTTGCGGCGAAGTGCAACATCGATGGTCATCATAGCGCCCACGTCTTTGCTGTGCATCACGTGGTAACGACCTATCGCGCCTCCAGCAACAAAGCGATGCAAAATAGCCTTGTTAGCTTCTTCTTCTGTACACTCAAAATAACTACCTTCATTGGTTTTAAAGAAAGCATCAAGGTAGGCTTTGGCCTCATCTACCCCGTCATTGCTCATCTCCAATATCCAATGGTGCTGATACTTGTCTCTGTACTCTTCCATTCGCTTAGGCAAGTGGTTAGGAAAAACGTAGCTCATATATTGCATAACGCGATCTGACATCTTGTTGGGTAAGAAGCCCAGTTTGTCAGTAAATGCGTCAAATTTGCGCTTAAATGCAAACAGCTTAGGAATAAACTTGGCGCCAAGCTTGCTGATAACGATAAACATATCTTTACCGTATTTCTTTGATACGTCGTAGCAGTCACGGTGAAGGTACTCACCCGAGTCAGGCAAGTTCTTGAAAGTAGAAAGTATGTCGCGACGCACTTTGGTAAACACTGCGGCGTCGTTAGACCCCACATAAAATACCTGCTTTTTCTCAGGAATAGGAAAGGTGTCTAACCTCACTGCGAACACGGCAAGCTTACCTGCACAGCCTGAAGCATCATGAAGTCTTCTGCCGTCATTGTTGAAGCGCGAAGGTGTGTCTGAATCAACGTCTCGAACTCGTGCATCATACTCGTTGTCTGATGCACGGGCGTCAGGGTGCTGAACGTCAGCTTGTTTGTAACGTTTGTTCTCAAGATTATTCAGAATCTCTTCTGGCTCGCTACCTAGGTTAATCCCCAGGTTGTTTACCAAAGATAGATTGCCATTGGCGTCAATTTGGGCAAAAAGCGCTAGTTCAGTATAGGCAGGGCCTCGCTTGACCAAAGCTCCACCTGAATTGTTACATATTCCGCCCACGATCGATGCGCCAATACATGAAGAACCAATCACAGAGTGAGGTTCGCGACCATAAGGCGCAAGCGTCTCTTCCAATCCAAACAAGGTGCTCCCAGCCAAGCCAACAATTTGCTTTCCATTGTCGACTAACTGAATATCATCAATACGCATAGTACTGATAATAACGAGAGGCCTGTCGTAATCTTTACCATCTGGCGTAGAGCCGCCTGTTAACCCTGTATTGGCCGCCTGCATAATAACCGCAACATCTGCTTCAACACACAGCTTTAGCACTCGCCAAATTTCGACAAGCGTTCCTGGGCGCACTACCGCAAGCGCTTCGCCCGCACCAAAACGAAACCCTTTAGTGTAAGGCTGCTTCTTCGCTTTATCAGTTAACAAATAGGCCTGCCCTACTACATCGCGCATTGATGCAATCAAAGACTGAGTGTCAACGTTTACGGTCATGGTTCTCTCTGTGTGTTGAAATAATGGAAGGAATGACTTGGTGTTGAACTATACACTAACACCATTATTAACAAAGGGGGTAAGCCGCTTTTATCGAGATAATTTACTTATATTTAATTTACTGAACGTTTATAAATCGGCTATTTTTAGCACATTACAAAACGATATTAACCGTCGTATTTCAACAAATATGTCCCAACTCTAAGCCATCGGCTTATTCACTATAAGCCAAATACAACGTGCACTTGATGCATTAAGAAATAATAAGCATTTTTTTCATGCACATACTCATTATTGACGATCACGAAATTGTAAGGGATGGCATTAAAACACTCATCGAGCAAGAGTATGGCTGGCATGTTTCTTACGCAGTAAGCTCTCTGGATGCTCTTCCCTCCTTCGCTACGTTAGACGATATTGACGTTGCCATTCTAGATATCTCATTAGCACAGGAAAGTGGTTTCGACACGCTGATAAAAATCAAGAAAGACGCGCCGTTTATAAAGTGCTTAATGCTGAGCATGTATGATCATGTAGGCTATATTAGTAAAGCGCTTGAGCTCGGCGCCGATGGCTACGTTACAAAGAATGCCGCCACCAAAGAGTTAATGGACGCGTTGGAAGCTCTAGAAAAAGACGAGAATTATCTAAGCACTGATATTAGTAAAAAGTTAGCTTTCGGTGATAAACAGCTAACCTCTATCCTTACTGAAAGGGAAAAGGAAATTTTCTTACTGTTAGCAAAAGGATTCCAGCCAAAACAGATTGCTTACTACATAGATACTGCCCCGAAAACAGTGATGGTTCATAGAACTAATATTTACAAGAAACTCAATGTAACCTCCCAATTTGGTTTACTTAGAATTGCGTTAGAAACTGGGTACCTCGACGTTTCTGACGTTATCTACGACGACACGCTAGTCAAAGCAAATTGATGAATTTAACGCGGTATTTCAACGTTACCTATTTACTCATGGGATTAGGTTATACCGCGCTATTTCACGGCGTGTGGTTGTTCAGCACCCAATTTGAAATTATTTCAGGTACGGTGAGCTGGTATTTGCCTGCTGGAGTTCGCCTGGCGGCGTTTTTACTACTGCCAATTTACAGCTGGCCACTGCTACTCATCGCAGAAAAATCAACCCACTTCATTTTATTTCACCCCGGTGGCATTCTCGACAATACGGCGTTTTTAAGTGGAACCATAGGTTGGTATTTAGTCCATTTAGTGCTGTCACCCGCGGTAATTTGTACATGCGTTTATTTATTCAGACGTCGCTTTAGCGCACCTTATATAGACAATGTTTCCAGCACCCTTGCCACGTTGGCTTTTGGTGTTCTTATAAGTGTTGCTCTTGGGGCGGTATTTTTGGGCAGAAGGGCTATTGAACTGCAAACAGGCATAGAGGTTTTTCTTTCTATTTTGTTTGATTTTTCATTAGGTGACTTTGTAGGAATTGTCGTTCTTTGTCCTTTTCTTTTCGCATTATATAAACGGCCATCTATCCCTAAGAGTCACTTAGTACTGTACCTTACAACAATCGCTTGGCTAGTTTTGCTGATGCTGAGCAGCTATGCCTACTCCCAACAAATTAACATCAGCTATCAGGTTAAGTATCTAGCGGTTTTCCCCGCGCTGTTTTTATCGTATCGCTATGCCATAGTTGGCAGTGCGTTTTCGTGTTTACTCATAGGTATTACTGCGTTCGTGGTGGCAAGCCAGAGCGCACTTCCTCCCATTGAGCATCAGTTTTACATCTTAGCATCATGTACAAGTTGCCTCATATTGGGTGCGTCAATTAACCAATCTACCTTGCTGAATATGAAGCTTGCGAAGAAAAACGAGGCTCTTGAACTATCGGTGCAAAGCGCTCAGGCACTGGCCAGTCAATTAGTGGTAGTGCAAGAAGATGAACGAAAGCGCTTATCGCGGGATTTACACGACGACTTTGGTCACCGCATAGTCGATTTGAAACTTCAACTGTCGCTAGATAGCAGAGAAAGCGACAACGACATGATGCTCAATAAGATAGATGCTCTATACCACGCAATGAAGAAAAGCTTAGGAGGATTACGTCCGTCCGGTATTGATACACTTCCCATTGAAAGCGTGATCCAACGTTCAGAGATCATTACCACGCTCAAGCGCGCAAACATAGACTATTCGTTTAACGTTAGCGGCACGCCAGTACCGTTCGATTCAGACCAGAAAATACATATCTATCGCATTGTGCAGGAAGCGGTGACAAACAGTATAAAATATGCCAATGCGACGTCGCTCAGTATTGATATCAACTATGCGCAACACAGTGCCGTGTTTATCGTCACTGACGACGGCGGCGGCATCCCTGAGCATTTTGCCCACTTAGCAAACGCTGAACCCACACTCGGCCTGCTGTCGATGAGAGAACGCGCAAAGTTGATAAATGGTGAGTTTGATATTTCCCAGAACAAACCAACAGGCACCCGAGTTTGCCTGACTTTGCCCTACAGTGCTTAAGTTACTCCACTGCGTTTTAGGTGCGTCGCTGCATCCTTTTTATGCTACATTGCTGTTGATTTAACTACTATTTTGATAACCGTATGCAAAAAAATTTCATTACTCGCCGAGCCCGTTTTTTTAGACAGTGCCTGAACATTGCTGTCCTAATTGCCACTTTCACCACGTTAAATGGCTGTGTAAGTACTCAAAATGAAAGTCCTTACACTTACGCTCCGTCTGCATCACCCTATCAAGATGTGGTCAATGCACAGCAGCGAGCTGTGGAACAAAGCAAATTACTTTTGGTTGTTCTGGGTGCTCAGTGGTGCCACGACAGTACTGGCTTAGCTGAGCGTTTTGCGACAAAGGAAATGGACCTTATTCTACGCGCTCATTATGAAACCGTATTTGTTGATGTGGGAACACTTGAAGACAGAAGAAATATAACCGAGCGATTTGACTACCCCATTTATTACGCCACACCAACAGTAATGGTGGTTGAACCTAAAACCAGCGCATTGTTAAACAGAACGTCAATGGATATATGGGGGCGCGCTGACAGCATTCCCTTATGGGAGTACATTCAGTATTTCTCTCGCTTTCCTGCAATGACAACTGCGCAAAAAGCCCCGTTTATTAACTGGGAAGCGACAGATGAAGAAGAAGCTTACAATAAAGAGCAAGCACTCAGATTACAAAGCGCTTATGACAAACTCGGTCCGCTACTTGCGCTAGATTTACAAGGTAATACCCCACAAGGGCTAAACGAGCTATGGAAAGAGACCAAAGGGTTTCGCACTGAACTGCAAAAAACGCTGATAAAGCGCGCCGAGCTTACGTTAGATTCTGAGAATGGCAACGGAGTCAACACCACGCCAGCATTGCGACACTACAATCCGTTTTCGTGGGAACATAATTAATACCAGTCCACATAATTCATTACCTACTCAGCGAGATTTAAGATGTTCGTAATCGCGGCGTGTTATCGCAAGTATAGTGGTTCTACATCAAGGTGACGCAACAAAGAATACGGACATTAAAAAGGGCCTTTCCAACGGCCCTTTTTTAATAAACTCGGTTTTATGAAGCGCAGTTCAACTGTTTACGCTTTTGCGTTATTTGACGGATTACTTCTGCGTTTAGCTGGTCGTCTAGCCGCATTACCTTCGCTACCTGAACGTCTTTGACCTACAGGCTTTCCACCATTATTGTTGCGCGAATTCGGTTTACCGGTACGCGAGTCCCCATTTCCGCCACGGTTGCCTTGGCGTTGACCCGCTTTCTTATTATCGCCACTTCTTTTGCCTTCACTAAGGTCCTCACCTTGTGGTGCTTTCGGCTTTTTCGGCTTTTTAGTTTTTTTCGGCTTAGAAAGCGTGGTAGCAGGCACGGCCTGCTGTGGCTCAAAACCTTCCAACGTTTCACGCGGCAGCAGCTTTTGAATAAGCGTTTCAATATCTTTCAGATTTTGTAGCTCTTCGGCACACACAAATGACCAAGCCTGTCCGCTAGCGCCGGCACGGCCTGTGCGACCAATTCTGTGAACATAATCGGCAGGTGTATTAGGTAAGTCTAAGTTAACAACAACGGGGAGCTCACTGATGTCGATGCCGCGTGCTGCGATATCGGTGGCTACCAGCACTTTAATTGCGCCATTTTTAAAGTCAGCAAGCGCTTTAGTTCTCGCTCCTTGGCTTTTATTACCGTGAATAGCGGCACTTGGAATTTTTGACCGAGTTAGCTTTTCTGCAATACGATTAGCACCGTGTTTCGTGCGGCTAAATACTAACACCTGCTCCCACTTCTGCTGTTTGATCAGACAAATAAGCGCGGTCGTCTTTTTAGATTTATCAATGGTCACTAAGTGCTGCTGAACCGCTTCTACCGTGGTATTGGCTGGCGCGGTTGAAATACTCACAGGGTTGCGCGTTATTGTTTTCGCCAGCGCAGTGATTTCATCAGAAAACGTGGCTGAAAACAGTAAGCTTTGACGCTCTTGTGGCAATAGCTTCAATACTCTCTTAATGTCGTGAATAAAGCCCATATCAAGCATTCTGTCGGCTTCATCCAATACCAACACTTCAAGCTGAGAAAACTTAACAGCGTTTTGCTGGTAGAGGTCAAGCAATCGTCCAGGCGTAGCAATTAACACATCCACACCTTTACGCAGCTTCATCATTTGAGGATTAATGCCTACACCACCAAATACCACAGCAGTTTTTAACGGCAAAAACTCGCTGAACGCTCTGATGCTCTCTTCTACCTGAGCAGCAAGTTCTCGTGTGGGTGTTAAGATAAGTGCCCGAACATTGTTGCCAGATACAGGTTGTCCTTCCATCAATCTCTGTAAAATAGGAAGTCCAAATCCTGCAGTTTTCCCTGTTCCCGTTTGCGCAGCTGCCAACACATCCTTTCCTTGCAATACTTCTGGTATTGCCTTTTCCTGGATTGGTGATGGTGTACTAAATCCTCGTTTTTCAATAGCTTTTAACAAGGGTTCAGCGAGCCCTAATTGGGTAAATGACATTAACAAACTCCTGTCATAGGTATTTATAAAAAATTGCATACCGCAAAGGTATAAGCGCTAGTGCTTTATTGCTAACCGTGGGGTTATAGATTACTGGGAAAACCTAAAGAGACACGCCATTGCCAACTTGGCTTATTGGTGTTTGACATCAAGAAAAGAACGTAGGTGTTTACTCTTACAAATTGCGCGCGGAGTCTACCACTAAAAACGGAAAGCCACCAGCGCATTTTTTGTTCAAAATTCGGTTGATACGCGCCTTTTATAGGCCCTGAAACATCAACTTTTTTGGAATAAAAGGTAAATTGATAGTCAATTTATGTTGGATAGGCAAAAAAAGCTTTACCATATTTGTTATAACAGATAAAAAGCGCGCAGTTATTCCACGCTTTAATTACATCCACGCTACTGCAGCGTGGTAAACAAGTGAAGTAGAACACATGAATGTTGATAGTTTAACCCAGCACTTTGAAGAAAAGTTGGCGTTGGTCAAAGAATCGGTCATGTCCGATAGCTTTGTAATTCAGCTGATGACAATCGCAATTATTTATTGCGTTGCGTTTTTACTTGCCCGACAAGTAAAGAAGCCATTTAAATTTACTAGGGAAAAGCCGCAGCAAGGCGCACATACCATGCACGGCTTTTTGTACAACCTTGGTCAAGCGTTATTCCCGCTTATCACCATTAGCATGCTAAAGCTTACTACTGTGTTAGGCGCTCAGTTCCAGTTTGATGCATGGCTGTTGGAAATAGCCGTGGTTGTTGCGCTCATGCTCTTTGTGAACTCTTTAATCTCTGGTTTCGTCGAAAACCACACCATCGCCGCATTTATGCGCTGGGTGGGGCTACCTATTTTGTTTTTACACCTTGTTGGTGTGCTTCCCCTTATCACTTCAGAATTGGAAGCAATGGCTATATCGGTAGGCAATGTCGAAATTTCAGCTTACGGCGTAACAAGGGTATTGCTATTCGGAGGACTGCTATTCTGGCTGGGTCGCAGCTCAAATGCTATTGGTCAGGATATTATCCGAAACCATAAGTCTCTGGATGTTTCTACAAAAGAGGTCTTTGCAAAGTTATTTGAAGTTGCCCTGTTCTGTGTGGTGTTTCTCTTATTGCTCAATGTGATGGGAATCGACCTTACCGCACTAGCCGTATTCGGTGGTGCCGTCGGTGTGGGTTTAGGTCTAGGTCTTCAGTCTATTGCTTCGAACTTCATTTCGGGCATCATAATCTTGCTAGATAAATCGCTAACCGTTGGCGATTACGTCGAGTTAGAAGATGGGCAAAAAGGTATCGTTAGAGAGTTTAAAATGCGCTACGCCGTGTTAGAGACTTATGACGGTAAAGATGTGCTGGTGCCAAACGAAAAGTTCATCAGCTCTTTGCTCATTAACTGGACACACAAAAATCAGAAGCAGCGTTATCGTATCGACTTTTCTGTTGCCTACAAAACAGATATCCGCGCCATGGTTGAAATCATTAAAGAAGCCGTTTCAGAGCATCCACAAGTGATCAGTGGCGAAGGTATCCCTTTTGAAGAACTGCCTGACTGCGAAATAGATAGCTTTGGCGATTCTGGCGTTAATATGTTTGTTGAGTTTTGGATGGAAGGTGTTGACGATGGTAAGAACCGCGTTGGTGGCGATTTGCTGCTTACTGTGTTTGAAACATTACGCGAGCACAACATTGAAATACCGTTCCCTCAACGCGAAGTAAGAGTTATCAACGAACAAGGCATTGGTATTCGAAATACCACACCGTAGCTAAACTCGCTCATGACATGAGCGCTTTCGGTCATACCTTCGCGCTGGCTAAAACCTAGCGCGGAGTGTATCCCATTGCCACTCTTGGGCAGACAGACCTAACGTCTGGACAAACTTTGCATAGTCTTCTTTGCCCATCGCTGACGCTACAGTTTTTAATTGAGATTTGGCTTTTATTGCTTTTACCTGCAGTAACTCCAATCGCTTATCGGCACTTGAATCGAAGTTTTCACTGATGATTGCATTCGCTTTATTGGTCGCTTCCCACGCTGTAATAACATAGCCCACCAGCTTTATGTAAACACCTACCATACGCTTTCGTTCAAATATGTTCTCAAACAGTGAGCCAGATAACGACTTTTGGAAACTGGCCTCTGTTTCTAAGGCAACAAATTGCTCGGCGTTCTCTAGCTCATTCAACACATTGTGTAAAAGCTTAATGTGGGCGTGCGTATTAAGTGCGTCGACGTGAAGTGCATTAATATCGTCGCTTAGCATTTCTAAATTGACCAACGTTCGTTGAAGACTAGCCATTGTGGTAATTGTCTGTAGAAGCGAAAAATAAAGGTTCAGTGTATCGAATTAAAGATGGGTTTGCGATGGTCTCGCGGGCGTTTTAATCACTTTAAGAATTCATAACACAACTTATAGAAATCAATTAAAAAGGGCGCGGAAGCGCCCTTTTAGTTTTATGTCTATTGAGAATTAGTTGTTAAGCTAATTCGCGATAGCAGTTATACCGCATCTATTTACCCAAGCTGGCGTTTAGATCGTGACGTAAATCGAAACGGTCTAGCGTCATCACTTTGGTCCAAGCGTCGACGAAGTCTTTAACAAAACGGCTTTTCGCGTTGTCGTAGGCATAAACTTCGGCCACTGCACGCAGCTCACTGTTTGATCCAAAGACCAGGTCTACAGGCGTACCTGTATACATAACTTCACCAGTAGTTCTGTTTACACCTTCATATACCGACGGGTTATCTGTTTTTCTCCACTTAACGCCCATATCAAGAAGCGTTACGAAGAAATCGTTGTTAAGCGTGCCTACTTTGTCAGTAAATACACCGTGGCTAGTGCCACCTGTATTTGCTCCCAATGAACGCAAACCACCAAGCAAAACAGTCATTTCTGGTACTGTTAGATTAAGCTGATCGGCTTTGTCTACCAGCATGTCGGTTGGCGAACGATAGCTAGCTTCTGCGTTGTAATAGTTTCTAAACGCATCGGCTGTTGGCTCTAACAATGAAAACGAATTAACGTCTGTTTGCTCTTGGGTAGCATCAGTTCGACCAGGAACCACTGGCACAGTAACCTTGACGCCAGCATCTGCCGCTGCTTTTTCAATTGCTGCCGCGCCGCCAATCACAATGAGGTCAGCAAGCGATACTTTCTTCTTAGAAAACATGCGTGAATTGTAGTCTTCTTGCATCTCTTTAAGCTTAGAAACAACGGCTTGAACGGTTTCAGGCTCGTTGGCTTCCCAATTCATTTGCGGTTCAAGGGCAATACGAGCACCGTTCGCTCCACCGCGTAAGTCAGATGCTCGGAAGCTTGCTGCCGCTGCCCAAGCCGTTTTCACAAGCTGCTGAACGGTTAAGCCACTGTCTAAGATGTCAGCTTTAAGTTTCTTAACGTCTTTTTCAGAGATCGCTTTATAGTCAGCTTTAGGCACTGGATCTTGCCAGATGAAGTTCTCTTCTGGGATATCGTTACCCAAGTAACGTGCCTTAGGACCCATATCACGGTGAGTTAGCTTGAACCACGCTTTAGCAAATGCCGTTTGATACTCTTTGGGATCCGCTAAGAAGCGCTCGGCAATTTTTCGATACTCTGGATCATACTTAAGCGCCAAGTCAGCTGTGGTCATCACAGGAGGATTTTTCTTACCTTCTACGTGCGCATCTGGTACTGATTTATGAAGCGATTCATCGGTAGGGATCCACTGGATAGCGCCGGCAGGACTGCGAGTTTGTTTCCACTCAAAGCCCAATAAGTTTTGAAGATATAGGCTCGTCCATTTAGTAGGTAGCTGTGTCCAAGCACCTTCCAAACCGCTCGTTACAGTGTCTTCTGCATTGCCTTTACCGCAATTGTTCTTCCAACCTAGTCCCTGCTCTTCTAAGCCTGCACCGCCTGGCTCAGCTTCTAAACAATCAGCAGGCTTGTGTGCGCCGTGCATTTTTCCAAATGTATGACCACCCGCTATTAGCGCAACGGTCTCTTCATCATTCATCGCCATACGGCCGAATGCAGTGCGAATATTTTTAGCAGATCCCATCGGATCAGGCACACCTTTAGGGCCTTCAGGGTTAACATAGATCAAGCCCATGTGCGTTGCCCCCAACGGACGCTGAAGCTTACCGTCGCGCTCTTCACGATCGCTCGCAAGCATTTCCACTTCTGGGCCCCAATAAACCATGTCAGGTTCCCAGTCGTCGGTACGACCACCCGCAAATCCATAGGTGTCAAAGCCCATGTTTTCCATGCCTACGGTACCCGCAAGGATCATTAAGTCGCCCCAAGATAAACTTTCACCGTACTTTTGCTTAATAGGCCAAAGCAAGCGACGCGCTTTATCAAGGTTTCCGTTGTCTGGCCAGCTGTTCAGCGGATCAAAACGCATTTGACCACCGTCACCACCGCCACGACCATCTAGCGTACGATAGGTACCTGCACTGTGCCATGAAAGTCGAATGAAGAAAGGACCATAATTTCCGAAGTCGGCCGGCCACCAATCTTGAGAAGTAGTGAGTAGCTCATTAACATCTTTTTTTACTTGGTCGAGATCTAGCTTAGCGAATGCCTTTGCATAACTGAAATCATCACCTAGTGGGTTTGAGCGATTATCGTGATCTCTTAACGGAGAGAGATCGAGCTGATCAGGCCACCAAAATTGATTATTTTTCGCTTGAAAAGCTTTAGCAGTGCCCGTGCCTTTAGCACCCGCAGGCTTACTAATTTGATCGTTGGCAATAGCCCCTGTTGCACCAAGCGATAAGGCAACAAGTACTGATACTGTGGTTTTTTTAAACCTGTTTATAGTCATGGTCTTTTCCCGTCTGAGTTTGTTGTAGTTACCAAAGCGTGAGTGCGAATCACACCACTAATTTGTTAACATTTTGTTTACCTCATGAGCAGTTAAAAGATAGACAGGCTTAAAGAATATTTACAGTTGATAAAATGAATTCAACTGATTAGAAAATCCAATCAATGAAAAGTTGATTAATTTCAATACATTAAAAACCCAGTTCACTTTATGACGTAATCGACTGTCGCTCAGTAGAACCATGTAATGCGGAAAATGAGCTAGATCTGTGAATCTCTTTCAGAGATTGGGAAATTTTTTCGCTTTTTGAAGAGTGAAACTTTTCCATACTTTCTATAAGCGGCTAAATAACCAACTAAAAAGTGCCGGTTTATGTAAAGTTTTCATCTAATTGAAATACATTCTGCAATTTCTACCATGGCACAGCAATTGATACAGAGATGATGCAATTAAAGACGCATTAACTTCAGATAAGAAGTCGATGGAATGTTAAAGAAGTAATGAGGATGAACTTATGAAAAACACACTTAAGACACTTACCGGACTTGCAGCTGTTGCCTCTATCAGTGCTATGGCTTCATTCGGTGCGCATGCTCAATCAAATCAAATTGAAGCAAAAGACAGTGGTTTTTATGTAGGTGGTAATTACGGTTACCTACGCGTTGAAGGTGAAGATGACTTTGACGATGACAAAGATGTTTGGCAAGGCCTAGTTGGATATAAATTTAATGAGTGGATTGCAATTGAAGGTGGTTACATCGATTTTGGTGATTACGGTAACGACCTTGCAGGCGCTGAAACAGACGGCTACACAGCGGCGATCAAGGGTATTCTTCCATTAACAGAGCGTTTTTCTCTCTACGCGAAAGCAGGTCAACTTTGGTCAGAAACCGAGTATAACTTTGCTGGCGTTTCACGTGATAACGATGACGAAAGCTTGTTTGTAGGCGCAGGTCTAAGCTACGCGATTACTAGTAACTTTTTAGTAAACGCCGAGTACACTGTTTATGATACAGAGCTTGATGCAGACGAAGCGTTTGATGACATCGACGACACCGATTTTGAAACCGATCTTAAGCAAGCCAGTATTGGTGTTGAGTATCGTTTCTAAGACATTTGTTGCCTCACGTTTAACAACGTGACTTAATGAGAATGCTAAAGCCTTGGCAACACTGCCAAGGCTTTTTACTTTTTGCTACCCATCTATTTTCTGGATGAGCTGCGCCAGTTCCTCAATTTTTGACACTGTCGTTTTAACTAAGTTGTCAATTTCATTGGATGAGGACTGGGAGTTACCTGCTAACGTTCGTACTTCATCAGCCACAACCGCAAACCCTCTCCCCATTTCACCTGCTCGTGCCGCTTCTATCGCTTAATAGTCTTCGGATAAAACTTAATTTATCTAGCGCCTGTTTTTCCAACTGTGAATATTAAACTCGTTTTACAGTGAAAATATTACACATTGCGAACTGATACATCTTACACACGAGCTCAAAAACTCTAATTATCGATAAAAATCATTCACTTATATTTATCGTTCTTACGTTTTATAGAGGTACAAATTCTGCAACAGAATACAAATAGTGAAAAATGAATAAATAGGAAACGTCACATGCAATCAGGAAAGAGTGTATTTCAACCCGGTCAAAACTGTTGGGTAGAGAGCAAGGCTCGCTTTTCTACACCTTTGATAGATTGCGGAAACTATTATAAAGCCTTGCACAGCTCTATCGTTAAAGCTAAGCACAGTATCTTCATTGTTGGATGGGATATAGATAGCCGTATTCGCTTGCTGCGAGGCGACGACGAAGCGGCCAGTGAAGCGCCGAGCGTAATAAGTGATTTACTTAAGTGGAAAGCTGAGCAAAATCCTGACATTAAAATTTACCTGCTACGTTGGGACTCATCGCTAGCCTTTTTCGCGCAGCGCGAAATGTGGGCAAAGGAAGTGTGGGAAGAAAAAACTCCAGACAATGTGCAAACCGAGCTCGATGACACGATTCCGATGGGCGGAAGTCAGCACCAAAAAATTGTGGTTATCGATGATGAACTTGTATTCTCAGGTGGAATGGATGTATCTACCAACCGCTGGGATACCCGTGACCACCCCGTAGTTTCAGAAGAGCGTGATGGACCTGATGGGGAGTATGGTCCTCTTCATGATGTGCAAATGGTATCAAGTGGACCTGTAGTAGCCGACTTTTCAAAATTAGTTCGATGGAGGTGGCAGCGTGTTGCTGACTCTTCACCTATTGATATCCGCGAGGACGCGCGCATTGATGAAAATGCCCCGTTGCCTGATGCTTGGCCACAAGATTATCCTCCCCTTTTTGAAGACGTAGAGTGTGCACTTGCCAGAACAATTCCATTTATGGATGAGGTCGAGCCTGCTCAAGAGGTACGTCATATGCTGCTTGATCTTATCGGTGAAGCAGAGTCTGTAATCTACATTGAGAATCAATTTACAACGCGTCAGGAGATCGCTGAAGCGCTGAATAAGCAGCTCAAACTGAAACCTAATCTTTCGGTCATTATCGTAAGTTCCTACGAGCCAAAAGGTAAGTTTGAGTGCGAAGCATTTTGGGCAAGCCGCATAGAATTCAAGGAAATTTTAGAAAAAGGGATTGACCCTAAGCGAGTAAAACTGACTTATTCTTCAATTGAAGACATGCAAGGCCGCAAGGCATACAAGCGCATCCACTCCAAAGTGATGACCATTGATAACAAATACCTTGTTATCGGGTCATCAAACTTGAGTAATCGCTCAATGACGCTAGACACCGAAATCGACACGGTGCTGTTTGGTAACACCAAAGACAATCAGGCGTGTATTGAGCAAGTGAGAAACGACTTACTCGCAGAGCACACGGGGCGTGATATTGATGCAATGCCGGCGTTATTCAACAATGAATATCCGGTTGAAGCATTAATGCAGGATCAGATAGCACACGGCTACGTACTTACCGAAGTTCGCGATGAGGTGTTTACCGAACAATCCGTTAAGAATGTGTTCAGAGCGTTATCTGACCCTGAAGAACCCCTTATTTCGGTGCCAACCTTTGATGGAGCTGCTATGCCTGCTCGTAACCCAAGACGTCGCAGTATTATGATTTTGATCGGTCTTGCCATCATTGCTGTTCTTGGCGGGCTTATGTTTTGGGCTAGCCAGTCAATACCTTGGTTAAGTTCTGACAGCATTAACGCCTTTCTAGAGAAAAGTCGTGGAACCTACTTTGCTCTGCCTACCGTGTTGCTGGTCTATGTGGTCGGCGGCGTTTTATTCTTCCCGGTCACTGTACTGTCACTTGCTGTGGCTGCTATTTTTGGCCCTATATGGGGGCCCATCTACGGCATCATGGGAGCACTAATGAGCTCTGCAATCATGTTTGGAATAGGCAAGCTATCTGGCAACGCGGGGCTTAGAAAAATTGGTGGTCCAAAGGTAGCTGCCGTTGATGAAAAACTAAAGCGTAGCGGTATCGTTGGCGTCGCGGCCATTCGAATGTTGCCTGTAGCGCCCTTTAGTTTGGTGAATTTGGTAGCGGGTATCTCATCTATTGGCATTTTCCAGTTTTTAGTAGGGACATTTTTAGGCATGTTCCCGCCCATGATTGCGAAAGGGCTTGTGGGTGATTCGATAGCACAAATTTGGCAAAACCCTTCTGTGGAAACCATTAGCTATTTAGTTGGCGGTATCGTTTTATGGGGCCTTATGATTTGGGGCTCGCAAAAATTTGCCCGCTACTACCAAGCTCGGAAGGAGTCGGGGAATCAAGATACTGCCAGTGATAATAGTGACAAAGATGAGGTAGAGAAATGTGCCGCATAGTGACCTACAACATTCACAGCGGAATAGGTAGAGACAAAAAGCACGATTACAAACGCATAGGGCAATTCTTGGCAAACAGTGGCGCCGACGTGGTGCTGCTGCAAGAAATGGATACTCGTCCCTCTGAGCGAAGTACAGCACAGGACGTTAAAGATATCTGCGCTGAAAACACGTTTAAGCTCATTCCATCACCAGCCATTAGGGAATCTGATGGCTGGTATGGCAACGCCATCCTAACTCGCTTTGACGTATTAGCGCACGATACACTGGATGTCAGCCAAAACGGGCGACAGCCTAGAAATGTTCAGATTGTAGAGCTCAAGACAGAGAAGACCCCCCTTACGGTAGTGAATACCCATAAGGGGCTTAAGAAGCTAGAACGTCGCTCACAGTTTTCTTTGCTTCATGAGCACCTTTCTTTGAAGATGAAAGAGAAGCAAATCCCTCTAGTTCTAGCCGGTGATTTCAACGAGTGGCAGTTTTTCTCAAAAGCGTTTAAAGCACTTAACGAATTGCTATTACAGCAAAAAGTGGGGGCAACATTTCCAAGCCACTTTCCTGTATTTGCACTTGATAGAGTATGGGTGTCTGACGACATCAAGGTAAAAGCGTGCAGAAAATTAAAAAATGCGAAAACTCGAATCTTGTCAGATCATTTACCTGTGCTTGTTGATATTGAACTGCCCCAGAACGACTAACCAAGTGCTCTTTTGCACTTAACGGGTTGCATTATTCTCGTCGTACGCGAGATTTAGCCTCATCTTGTGTTGGCACAGTGCTACGCAGGTTGCGCTATGAACGATGAAGCGGCAAATTCTAACGTACCGCACCAGTGTTTCAGTGCGTTTTCTTGAGCCACTACTTTTCTGAGAATATCAATGATCGGACTGCTATCTAGCAGCGTCTTGGCACTTTTGTTTGTCGCAGCGAGTACAGTACGCTGCATTTCTGGCTGTGTTATTTTCAGTGATGAAACTAGACCAGACTCCTTTAAATGAAAAATAGCTGATGTAGGAAGGATCATCACGCCTTCTCCCTGCATAACTTGCCTAAGGCCAGTCATGAGTTGTCCAGAATAAGCCAAATCGTGCTGCAAACTAACGCCCGTTGCTTTTTCATAGTCAGCAATTAGTTGACCCAATGCATCTTTGTTACCCGGTGACAGCAAAGGTAATTCACTGATTTCCCAAAAACGGATCGTCGTTCTATCTCGAAGCTTGGCGTATTGTTCACACGATGAGGAGGCAGAAAAAACCAAATGAAGATCTTCTTGAATTAGCGGTGTGACTCGCATGAATTTAGGGTCGACAGCTTGCTGATAAGTAAGCGCAACATCCACCTGCTTTGACTCAAGCCAATCATTAATGGTGTAAGACGGTCCAGTGCTGATTTCGACTTTGAGCCCTTTATGGTTCGCCGTTATCTCCGTGAGCAGCGGTAAAGAAAGCACATTGCCGATTGATGGTAGCATGCCTATTTTTACTACCTTCTTTTGTCCAGTTTGAAAGGCTTCCAATGCGGCCTTAACGTTGTCTATTTCGGTTAGCAGCTTTAATGCATGTTTATAAAAAACTTCGCCCGCCGATGTTAGGTTTACTCCCGAAAAACTTCTTTCAAGCAGCGTCGCTTTCATCTCTCTCTCTAAACTTGCCAACTGCTGACTAATGGCGGGTTGAGCGATATCCAATGCTCTCGCCGCCGCAGCAATACTACCCTTACGCACAGTCATAACAAAATAATGCAGCTGTTTTGAATGCACTTGCCCTCCTTACAAAGGTGGTGAGTTCTAGAACGGGAACGGTTTAATGAAGACGGCAGCAACGAATATGCCATTCCATTAAGTTATATGAAGCAAAATTGTAAAAATGGGCTAAAAGCAGTGGGCCATGAAAATCTTGTCTCCCCCATACTTAAGTCTAATAGCATTAAATTAGCGCCCTGTGAGACAGCTCAATATTTTTCTTATACCCCTGAATAATCTTCTTTCTTCCTGCAAAGCCAAAGAGTTTTTAGCCTTGTTCTTGTACACGAGTGGCTAGACAACAATAACAAGATGCTTCTCGCATCAAAGTAGTGCTCGTGCGTGCCTAAAAAGAGTGCAGATTTTAATAATCCACACCCACAAAACTAAGTAGCAATAAGCACGATTGGGAACACAAATGAAACAGAAAAAGCTCCACACTGCAGTACGTTACGCACTTACCGGATTAACACTTTTCACTACTTCATTGCTTGTACAGGCGCAAGAAGTGACTGAAGAAACCACAGAAGCCAAAGACCTAGAACGCATTGCCGTTGTTGGTGCCCGCGGTGCACCGCGTTCAGTAACCAGCTCTCCTGTACCGGTTGATGTACTCACCGCCGAAGACGTTGAAGCCGTTGCGTTTACCGATATGAACAATGTCCTTATGACACTCGTTCCCTCTTATTCCGTAGGCCGTCAACCCATTTCCGACGGCGGAACGTTTATACGTCCAGCAACGCTTCGAGGTATGCCCACCGATAAAACGCTTGTTTTGGTTAACTCTAAACGTCGTCACAGGGCCGCACTTGTTTCAATTGGCGGTTCTGGCACACAGGGGCCAGACATCGCAACTATTCCAACCGCAGCAATTCAAAGTGTTGAAGTGTTGCGCGACGGTGCAGCTGCGCAATATGGCTCAGATGCCATTGCAGGTGTTATCAACTTTCAATTAAAAAATAACACCGAAGGTGGCTCGTTCACTGCCGACTACGGCAGCTACTACGAAGGAGATGGCGATCAAATTACCGTTACTGGGAATAAAGGTTTCGCGTTAGGCGACGATGGCTTTTTCAGTATTTCAGCCGAATACTCTGACAGCGAGGCCACCTTTCGCGGTGAGCAATATTGTGAGCCATGGTTTTGTGTGGATGACCAGTCAGATCAATACATCGCTGATGCTACGGCCATGGCCAACAGCGTTCATGGTTCAGACGTAGTCCAACCATGGGGGCAACCAAATACAAGCGGGACGCGTGTTTTCTTTAACGCCGGTTACGCACTATCCAGTGAACTTGAACTCTACGCATTAGGTAACTATTCAGAAAGTGAAGGTGACGGTTCATTCTATTATCGCTATCCAGGCAATGGCACCATTGAAGACATTCGACTTGAGGATGGTTCAATCTGGAACCCGCTAGAGTTCTTCCCCGGTGGCTTCACGCCTCGTTTCTTCGGTGATGTGACTGACTACTCATTTGTTGGTGGTGTTAAGGGCATGTCGGGCGACCTTACTTATGACATCAGTGGTCGTTACGGCAATAATGAAATCTCTTACACACTAGCCAATACCATTAACCCGTCACTGGGTAACGAGTCACCTACTTCATTTAAGCCGGGTGACTTAACCAACGAAGAAACACAGATTCAAGCTGACTTCACCTATGACTTGAACCAGTATGTTCTTGCCTTCGGTGCAAGTTACTTAGATGAGTCATACGAAATCTCTGAAGGCGAGCTAAGTTCCTATTTTGCAGGCTCTTACGCCACATCTGATCCATGGGAGTTTTGTAACGACGACTACACTACTACGGCACTGGGCGCTGCTGTCATTGCTAACGGTTCAACTCTGAATTGTGCCAACTACACCAGTGCTGACAGTAACGACGATGGGGTTGAAGATGATGGATTCGCTGGAGTAGACGCCGTTTATACCGTTGTAGGCGTTGGCTCCAACGGCTTCCCTGGCTATTCACCAGACTATTCGGGCTCATACGAGCGTGACTCATATGCGGTATACACGGATATCTCTGGTGACATTACAGACGAGCTGTTTGCTCAGGCTGCGCTGCGTTATGAAGACTATTCTGATTTTGGCTCAGAAGTAGTATACAAAGTAGCAGGGTTCTATCAGTTTAGTGATGAAGTAGGCTTTAGGTCGTCTTTTGGCACTGGCTTTAGAGCTCCTACTCCAGGTCAGCAAGGCACGACCAACGTATCTACACGTCTGCCCGATGGCTTCCCAGTAGCAACAGGTTTATTCCCAGCCGGCGACGAAGTAGCGCAGGCGCTTGGTGCCAACGAGCTTTCACCCGAAAAATCGACCAACTTTACGCTGGGCATGACTGCGAACTATGGCGATTTAACGCTCACTGTTGATTACTACAACATCAAGCTTGAAGACCGCCTTTACTCTGTGTCTACCCGAGATGTTTCCACCACTGTCGTTACCGACCCTCAAGCAGACGGTTATGACGCATACCAAAACTATCTAGCCCTAGCAGGTGCCAATGTTTCTGGCGCCGAGTCTATTGGTGGTGTGTTCTTCTTCCAAAACGCTTTCGATACCGTAACCGAAGGCGTGGACGTTGTTGCTACTTACAAGATGGAATCGAGGTATGGCGCAACCGTGCTAACCGGCTCTGTGAATTACAACAAAACAGAGTTCGATTCTGATCCGAGTGAATACTTGAACGCTGAGGATCAGTTCGACTTTGAAAATGGCCGTCCCGAAATGCGTGGAGTGTTCTCGGTCACTCACAGCTACGACGTGTGGTCTGCCGTTGCGCGTCTTAGCTATTTTGGCGAATACGAAAATGCGGGAAGCGATGACGGGGTAAACGCCACAAATATTCAAACCTTCGGTGACGAATATATGTTCGATATAGAGGGCTCCTACCTTATTAACGAAAACCTCACCCTGTCAGTGGGGGTAAGAAATCTCTTCGACAATTACCCAGATGTAAGTACTAACGGCGACGCCTGTTGCGGCGAAGTCTATGACTCTGCCTCGGTGGTTGATTGGCAGGGAGGATATTACTACACCCGACTTGCAGCCCGTTTTTAACTGGCTCCTTGCAAACACCGACATAAGTCGGTGTTTGTGTATGTAGTTAACTGTATATAAGAAAAACTTAAAAGGTCATTCATGTTTAAAGCTGTTTCATGCGGAGTAAAAAGCAAATGGAAATAGAGCTACTGTGGTTTGTAGTTACTTTGTGTATAACTGGTGCCATTGCAGGTATCACGGCAGGTCTGTTTGGTAATGGCGGGGGATTTGTTGTCGTGCCTGCTCTTCTCGCTGTTTTTCCGTTTTTTACTCCTCCATCAGAAGCCCTCGTGAAGGTAGCCATCGGAACATCATTGGCATCCATTGTGGTATCAAGCGCTCGGTCAGTGATGGCGCATCGCGCTAAAGGTGCGGTGGATTTTGACATTCTTCGCTCGTGGAGTATTTGGCTTATTCTTGGCGTTGGTGGCGGGCTGCTCATCGCAAACAACTCCAGCGCCAATGGTTTAACGGTCGTGTTCGCCGCTGGTGTTCTACTTTACTCCGTATACTTCCTTTTCCCTGAGTTCGTTGTAAGACCCGGGCTTGTTTTCGATATGCCTAAAGGCATAGGAAAAGCAGTTTTAGCATTTGTACTCGGTGGTTTCTCTGCCCTGCTTGGAATAGGCGGCGGAACTCCAACGGTTATCACCATGGTGATGTGTCAGCGCACTATACAGCAAGCAGTGGCAACTGCCGCTGGAGTAGGTTTCCTGATAGGTCTTCCAGGAGCCATCGGCTTTCTATTTATGAAACATCCAGACACGGCCTCTCTACCTGTTGGCACTATAGGGTATATCAATATCCCAGCGCTTATTGCTATCAGTATAGGGGCAATTTTTACGGCACCTATTGGAGCGAAGATGGCGCATAACTTTAGCGAAAAGAAGCTAAAACGATTGTTTGGCATTTATCTCGTCATTGTCTCTAGCGCAATGTTTTATAAAGCCATTTAGAATAAAAAGGAGAGTATCTGTGAGTTATAACCGTTCAAGACGTTTATTTTTAGGTGGCTCGGTTGCAGCTTCTGCGATAGGTGCGACTGGCTTCACCAACTTGGTAAGTGCTCAATCTACCAGTGCAGCCGCAAGTAAAGCGGCGTCGGTCATGTATGGACCCAAACCGGGCGTGGCGAAATTAAATGCTAATGAAAACCCTTTCGGCCCCAGTCCAAAAGCCTTGGAAGCGATTGCTATCGCATCGGCTCAAGGTGGAGCCTACTACGCTTACCCCGCCGCTATGACACTGTTAGATATGATTGCCGAGCGTCATGGCATTACGCGTAAAAATATTTCGTTGAGCGCTGGGTCGAGCCCAGTTTTATCTTATGCAGCCTTGGCAGCCAGCAAAAACGGAAAAATCCTTGGGCCGGACCTCTTTTGGGATACCACGTCTAAAGCACCAGAAAAACAAGGTGCACCAGAAATAGTAAGGGTTGCCAATACAGCAGATCTCGATATTGACCTTGACGCCATGTATGCCGCTATTGATGATTCAATTGGCATGGTACATATCTGTAATCCGAATAATCCAACGGGAAAAGTGCTCGACCCAATCAAGCTTCGCGAATTCTGTATAAAAGCTTCTAAGAAAACACTGGTTCTAGTTGATGAGGCCTACAACGAACTTATCGATGAGCCACCTAAGCATTCCATGATTCCACTTGTTAAAGCCGGTCACAATGTGATTGTAGCCCGAACCTTCTCAAAGATTTATGGATTGGCTGGTATGCGAGTAGGCTACTTAATCGCGTCAGAGAAAAATACCGAGTGGATTAATCGCTACGGTATGGGCGGCTATACGTTGAATCAAGCGGGTCTTGCTGCTGCTATCGCTAGCTACAATGACAACGCATTTTTAACGTTTTCCAAAGAGAAAATTTACGAAGGTAAGTCCATGGTTATGGAAGCCGTTAAAGCCAACGGTTTGACAGCCCTCCCCTCAAGTACTAACTTTATTTTTGTGAATCTAGGTGACGGCAACGCCGAATACTTCCGTCAAGCTATGGCTGAAAAAGACGTTCTTATACGAGGTATTTATCGTACTTACAATAACTGGTCACGAGTGAGCATGGGCAAAATTGCTGACGTTAAACGTTATGTTGATGCAATGCCCGCCGCATTAGAAAAAATGCAGTCAATGCAAAAAAGTTAAATATCAATGGCGTGTGTCAGCATCGATACACGTCGACTCGTCTTCTCCATCTTCTTCTTACTCCTGCAACCTGTTAATTCAACTAAAAGTCTAATTCGCACAAAAGTCACCTTTGTCATATACTGAAATCATCTAATAAGCAGTGTAGAGCATGACTACAACAATAATTTTTGAAGGTATTGTTGCAGTAACGCAAAAGTTGCACATACTTTACTAAAAAGGCATAACAGTAAATGCCGCTCAAGGAGGCTGTAAATGTCACTTTCTGTACTAGTTGCTGATGATTCGAAGCTGTCGAGGCGCAGCGTTATTCGCTCGCTCCCTCAAGACTTGGAGTACGATATAACCGAGGCAACAAACGGACAAGAAGCGATAAATTCACTTTCCGAAAGCGAATTTGGACTTATTCTTTTAGACCTCACCATGCCTGAGGTAGATGGTGTTGGAGTGCTAGAGTTTTTACATGCAAGACCTAACATGCCAAACGTGATAGTAATAAGTGCTGATTTTCAGCCTGAAAAACAGAAAATTGTTATGTCTCTCGGCGCTAAACGCTTTCTGCGCAAACCGCTTGATAAAGAAGAATTAGCAATGACGTTGTTTGAGTTGGGGTATCTATGAGCATTGTCCTATCACTAGACGAAGAGCAAAGAGACGCCCTTCAAGAACTCCTAAATATTTCCATGGGACAAGCGGCCAATTCTCTTGCGCAGTTAATTGAAACCAAAATCGGCATTTCTATTCCAAAAATTTCAGCGGTTACTCCCACCCAGCTCTATAGCCTCTTATTTGAAACCGAAGGTGCCTTTTATACCCGTCAGTCTTTTTTAGGTGACGTACACGGCGAAGTGATGTCTGTGCTATCTCAAGCTGGATTGAGTGAGGTCGCCACTTTGATGGATTACGACGAACCATTAAGCAAAGAAGACATTCAAGAGATTATCTTGGAGCTTTGTAACATTTTGGCAGGTGCGTGTTTGGCTGGTCTTTCCGACCAGTTGGAGCTTACCACAAACTTGAACATGCCCACGTTATTCTTGCCCGATAAAGCGAACTTCGATGAGTTGCAATGGCAGCACAGCTTAGTGATGGAAGTGCAGTTTATTATCGCGATCTCATCGTTTAGCATGCGCGTTGTTTTCTGCTTAGACAATGAATCTCTTGCACGCATGAAAGACACATTGGATGAGTTACTCGCATAATGTTTGAACAACTGGTAGGTAGATTACCTGTCGGAATTGGTATAGTCGATGAGAGCTTTAAGGTTGTTTACCTAAACGACTTCTTTTTAGATCGACTTCCTCACAATATGCGCGACTGCTATAAAGAAACGCCAGTTGTTGAGTTATTTCAAGGACAAGGTAAGTTTCTAAAACGCAGACTAAAGTCAGTTTTTGTACTGCAGCATCCTAGCTTTAGCTATTGGGAACAACGCCCCCACATCTTTCCGTTAAAGAGCTCTCGCCCTATAACGGGTGAAGAAACACAGATGTATCAAAACATGGAAATCTTGCCCATTAAAGACAAAAACACAGGGCAAAAATTGGCGTGTATTTTTCTGCAAGATGTGACCGCCCAAGCCAGCTATTTTAGAGCCCAGCAAAAGCTTTCAGAAGCGCTGAAAAAAGAACACGAAGCGCAAAAAAAGTTAATTCGCAAACTCGATACCGCACAAAGCCAGCTTATTCAAGCAGAGAAAATGGCTTCTACTGGTCAGCTAGCGGCGGGGATAGCCCACGAAATTAATAACCCTATTGGTTTTGTGAGCGCTAACCTCAATACACTTGAGCAATACGCAACTCACCTTATAGCGATTTGTGATGGCGTTCAGGGGCAACTCGAACACTTCACCGACGAACTTAAAGAGCAGGTCGACGCGCTGTTTGAGTCTAATCACTACGACCTGCTAAAGGACGATATTACTGAGCTAATTGCCGAGTCTACAGATGGCCTTACCCGCGTAAAAGACATCGTCGAAAACCTTAAAAACTTTTCGTTGGAGACTACCGAAGGCGTGCAAATAGTAGATATCTGCGCCGTGTGTCACCAGCTGATCACGCTTATTTCTGCCCAGTACAGCACGCCCCAATATAAATTTGAATGCGAGTACGAAAAAGTGGAAGTAATGGGGAACCCTGGTCCGCTGAAGCAGGCGCTAATGAATGTCATGATAAATGCTGCGCAGGCTATAGAAGGTAAGGGCTTCATCAAGCTTACAGTTATTGAGTCCCCTAAGACAGTGACCATCAAAATTCTGGACTCGGGTTGCGGTATTCCTACAAAACATTTAAAGCGCGTTTTTGAACCCTTCTTTACTACAAAGCCCGAAGGGCAAGGCCAAGGGCTGGGCCTTTCTGTGGCTTACACCGCCATTGAACAACATCAAGGTAAAATATCTATTAGCAGCAAGGAGGCAAAAGGAACCGTGGTAGAGATCACCATTCCGAAACAGCCTGCGGCACAGCCCCCGTCCAGTGAAGATAATGAAGAGAATAAAGAAAACGAAGCGGAAAACTCTCAAACGGCCTAGAAAACAGATAGCCCAGTACAGAGTAAGACGTTGTTAATACTCACTCTGTTTGTATGTCCTCTGACTGAACTAACAAGCAAGCTTTTTTACTTCACAGGCTTTAAATGTATACACACCCTTGCTGTTTAACGTCCGCGAAATGGCTCCTTCATTAAGCAAGTAATTAAGGTGAGACAAACACTCTGCTACTGCAAACACCATGTTGCGACTAGAGAGCTTGCGCTTAAACATAACCGGTAATAGCTCTACGACCGTTTGAGGTTGCTCACAAGCATTTAACAGTGCTTTTAGGTGCTCGTGATGATGAGCAATAAGCGAATCTACTCGCTCATGCAGGCCGATAAAGGGTAGCTTGTGAGCAGGTAATACTGTCGCATCTTTGGGCAAATTCTTGAATTGCGGCAGCGTGGTAAGGTAGTCATCTAAGGTGTTGGCATCAGGCTCTGTTGAGTAGGCGCCAATGTTTGGCGTGATAATCGGCAAAATATGATCGCCTGATATGAGAATATTTTTTTGCTTATTGTAAAGGCACGCATGCTCAGGAGAGTGGCCGCGGCCAATGATGATCTGCCATTCGTTACCGCCAAGCGACAGCGTCATACCATGTTTTAGACGTGTGTAGCTAATAGGTAGTGGTGAAACGACGCTGCTGTAGCCGTTGCCTTCACCAGAAGTAAGCTTTGCGATCATGGATTCGTCTAAACCTGCTCGCTGGTAATATTGCACATCCCGGTCATTCGTTGCGCCATTTCTTCCTGCCGCAAACGCTCGGGCAGTAAAGTACTCAGTTTGTGACATATAAAAGGGGACGTTATACGTGTCGGCTATCCAGCCCGCTAACCCTACATGATCAGGATGTAAGTGCGTAACGATGACACCAACTATTGGCCCGTCTAATTGCTTGAATATACGCTCCCACAGCGTTTTGGTGGTGGACGTTCCTATGCCAGTATCAATGACCACCCAACCGCCTTCACCGCGGATCAGGTACAAATTTATGTGGTCAAGTTCAAATGGAAGCGGCATTGTTAGCCAAAGAACACCATCGGCCACTTCTATTAGCTCGCCCGGCTCTACCTGTTTATCGAATAGATATTCCATATCGCCCTCACCTTTTCTATCGTGCATGGTCTAACGTGCACAAAGACTGTACGTTTTCGTTTTAACTCGCGCTGCTTACAAAAACAAACATATCTGTCGAATAGAGATCTATAGGAGTAGGTGATAACAACCGTTATACTAAGCTTACTGCCGTTTCTCGTGCACAGTGGTAGCGCATTTTTATTGTGCCTTTGTGCCAGTTATTAAACAGATAATGGTAATGCGAGTTTATAAAATGTACACGCCCATGAGGCTATTTAAAGAAATTAACGTCAACAAAGCCGGTTAGTAAATCAGATTCATGTTAGCCTCAACAATACAACAAGGGTTCATACTCAATAAAAGTACGTTTACCCGGCGAGGCAAGGTGTATGTTGAGCTATGGGTAAAAACGCCCAGTAGTACAGCTAGGTTAATTTCTTCACCCCAATACCCCACTTGCTTTGTATCTGTTGATCACGCCAATGATTTACGCAACATAGCCAAGCGTATTTCAGCAAAGATCAGTGTTTCAGATGACGGGTTTCACACGCTGGAACAAGTTCCTGTTGCGACGGTAAAAACCGCAACCGAATCACACATGCATCAGCTTCGCCAGCATGCGCAGGAAAGCAGTATTATATTGTACGAAGCCGATATTCGCGTTGCCGATCGCTACTTAATGGAGCGCTTTGTGTATGGTGCGGTGGAATTTCTGGCTCCGCAAGATTTCGACGATACGTCACAGACCGTTATAGAAAATGCGCAAATCAGACCCTGTCAATTCAGAACCACGTTTACATCGCTAAGCATAGACATTGAATGCAATGAGCATGAAGAACTCTTTAGCATTGCGTTAGCCGGTGAAGGACTCAACGTTGTGCTGCTTCTATGCCCACCACGTTTTGTTGGGCAAACAATGCATGGACAAGAAGACAGCGCGTACGAGCTCATTACCGTTGGATCAGAAAAAGCACTGCTTGAAGCATTTTTTTCATATCTTACAACCTACGACCCAGATATCCTTTTAGGCTGGAATGTTAAACAGTTCGATATGGCGGTACTTGAACGCCGCGCTAGGGCTAACTCGCTAAAGTATGCCATCGGCCGCCACGGCCGAGAAGCTTCCGTAAGACAGTGGGAGGATCAAACCCTTGTTGATGTGCCAGGACGATGCGTGATTGATGGTATCGAAGCACTTAAAACAATGACTTACCAATTCGAATCGTTCTCGCTCGATCACGTCTCTGAAGAACTGCTTGGAGAAAATAAGCTTATTCAAGCCGCCGACAAGCTTGAAGCGATAAAACGTCTTTATTATAGCGACCCTGTTGCACTCGCTAACTATAACTTTAAAGACACAGAGCTGGTCAACCGCATTCAGGATAAAACCCAATTTATCGATTTTCTGGCGCTGCGCAGTATTCTTACCGGCTTAGATATGAGCCGCCCCGGCGGCTCGGTGGCCGCATTTTTAAATGTGTACTTGCCGAAGCTTCACCGCAAATCTTATGTCGCAGGGGTAAGACCTGAAAATGGAGGCTTGGCTAGTCCGGGTGGTTATGTCATGCGTTCCCAGCCAGGTTTATACAAGGACGTTTTAGTCCTCGATTTTAAGAGCCTGTATCCTTCCATTATTCGTACATTTAAAATCGATCCGTTGGGACTTGCAGAAGGGCTTAAGTCTCCAGACACGGCGATTGAAGGTTTTAAAGGCGCAGTTTTTAGCCGCGAATCTCACTTTCTACCTTCCATCATAGAAAACCTATGGCTTCAGCGCGACGAAGCCAAAAAACAGAAAGACGCACCGCGCTCTCAGGCCATCAAAATATTAATGAACTCCTTCTATGGTGTGCTTGGTAGTGGCGGTTGCCCTTTCTACGATCCTCGCCTGGCTAGCTCAATCACATTGAGGGGTCATGAAATCATGCAAACCACAGCGGGTTGGATTGAAGAACTAGGCTATACGGTTATTTACGGCGATACCGACTCAACATTTGTTCATGTAGAAGGGAATGATGCACTGGGTACGCCCTCAGAGACTGGACTTCAGCTCGCTAGCATTATTAATCGAAAGTGGACAGAGTTACTAAAAAGTGAGTTCGACATTGATTGCCACTTAGAAATTGAGTTTGAATCTCACTTTTCTACGTTTTTTATGCCGACGATCCGAGGCTCTTCCGAAGGCAGCAAAAAACGTTACGCAGGAATGAAGAGCGGTGAACTTGTCTTTAAAGGCTTAGAAAATGTCCGCTCTGATTGGACGGTACTAGCTAAAACCTTCCAGTACGAGTTGTACAAAAAAGTGTTTACTGGACAGCCTGTTGAAGACTACATAAATAGCACGATAGCAGCGATAAAGTCCGGTGAAATGGATCACGCTTTGGTCTATAAAAAGCGGCTGCGAAAGCCTTTGTCGTCGTATACCAAGTCGCTACCTCCCCACGTAAAGGCAGCGCGATTAGCGGACGAGTACTATAAAGAACAGGGGTTGCCACTTCGCTATCAGTTTAATACTACCATTGCCTATGTCATTACAGTACAGGGCCCTCAAACCGTAGAAACCGCCACGGCCCCCCTTCAATATGACCACTATATTGAAAAGCAAATCCAGCCCATTGCCGATAGTATCTTGCCGCTTATCGGCCTGAATTTTGAGACAATAGCGAACGATCAACTCTCGCTGTTTTAATCTCATTAATGGGGTTCTATCTATATCTGAGATCAGCTTAGTTTTGACGCATGAAGATCTTGCAAACACTGCGACAATTTAACATAGCAATAACATTGAAATCCTTGCCTTATATTTTTATTACCTCACTAAATCAGTTAGTTATGCAATTGGCACATTCAATGAATAACGAAATATGTAAGTCATAAGCGGTGTCAGATTGAAACTTACTTCCAATCTGCACCTATGTTGAGGTCTGTGGACCTAGTGGTTAGGGCAATTGAGCGCCCGAGTTCACTGTAAAAGCCAGAAGGAATTTGATTATGAAGATCACAAAACTAAGTATGATTACCAGTGCTGTTATTGCTGCAACACTATCTGCTTCAGCAGTAGCAGGCCACCACGAAGAGAAGTTCTCGATGGGATTTAACGCAATGGATAAGGATGGAAACGGCTATATCGTCGGTTCTGAGTCTTCTGGCGTTATTGACAGTAAGCTTCTCGCAAAAATGGATACCGATGGTGACAGCATGATTAGCCGTGTTGAATTCAACAAGTTTGTTGATGAAAAACCATCAATGTTTAGCGACGACATCATTACTCAGGTGAAAACTGAAGGCACCAATGACGCTCTACTCTCGGAAAAGGGCAACCCTGAATTATTCTCTAAAGCTGACGGTGAAATGATATCAGAGAAGAATAAGGAGCTTCGCACCGAGATATCAGCTACAGCCGACAATAAGTTTACTGAAATCGACGTAGACAGCGACGGTAAGCTTACAGCCGAGGAGTTAAAGGTTGCACATGTCGATAGTGACTTTGAGATGATGGATGAAAATGGCGATTCTTACGTTACCCGTATGGAATATCGTGCATACTTCGAAGGTATTGAGTCTGAATAGACGCTCACCACTCGTTAAGTAAAAACTTTTAGGAAGCCTCCTTCGTCGGAGGCTTTTTTGTTTCTTTAAAGTCGAGACAATTTTCTTTAGACATCAAATACATTGTCACTTTTAGTTATTACTCTCCTTTAAGCGTGTACGACGAGTCACACAAATTCATCGTTGAATAACCCCATATACGACTAACATCTTGTCGACAAAACCCGTTTGCAACAATATTGTTAATAAAGATTGAATTATTTGTTTTATTCGTTGCGTATTCAGCATTTACTGCAATTGTTGCCATAGGTTATTTGGAACCAAAAGCCGAAACAGCAAACTCTATTATTTATATATAAATCAGATGCGTACGCGCATGGAGGCAAGATATGATGGAATCAAAATTCACACCGAACTCACTACTCCCTCTTCAGAAAAGTGAGTTTACTGGCTCTGATGACGCTGAGTTGACGTCGCTCACTATCGGTCAGTATTTCAAAAATGTTGTCGACAATTATGGCGATAACCCTGCGATCATTGTAAAACATCAAGACGTAAGCTGGACCTATCAACAATATTGGTATGAAGTAGAGCGTGTAGCCTGCGGTTTAATTGCAAGCGGTGTAGAACCTGGAGATCGTGTGGGTATATGGTCTCCAAACAATATCGAATGGTCGATCGTACAAATGGCCACTGCGCGAATCGGGGCGATCATGGTATGCCTGAACCCAGCTTATCGTCCTGATGAATTAGCGTTTGCTATTAATAACGTTTCCGTAAAATACTTAGTCATGGCGCAGTCATTCAAGCAGTCAAATTACGTCGCCATGTTGAAAGAGCTTGCGCCAGAAATAGACAGCCAAGATAAGAACACACCAAAGCGTCCTCTAACGCTTGCTAAGTTGCCTTCACTTAAATATGTATACACTATTGGCGATAAGCCTGTAGAAGGGTTACAGGCTTTTTCTGCATTGCAAATAGAACCAACGGAAGCGCTTAAATCTCAGTTGGAGGCCGTTGAATCGAACCTTAGCGCGGATGATAACATCAATATTCAGTTTACCTCTGGCACGACGGGAAATCCGAAAGGCGCAACGTTAACGCACCGAAACATTCTAAATAATGGGCTATTAGTATCACAAGCAATGAGGTTCACACACAAAGACAAACTTTGTATTCCCGTTCCGCTTTACCACTGCTTTGGAATGGTATTGGGCAACTTAGTTTGCTTAGCATCAGGTGCATGCGCAGTTTTCCCTGGGGAGTCATTCGACCCTGAGACAACACTCCGTACAGTAGAAGAAGAAAAGTGCACTGGATTACATGGCGTACCAACCATGTTTATTGCCGAGCTCGAATTATCCAACTTCAAGAGCTTTGATCTATCAACACTAAGGACAGGTGTCATGGCAGGTAGTACCTGTCCAGAAGAGCTCATGCGAAAGGTTCATAGTGAATTTCATATGACAGAAGTCGTCATAGGTTATGGTCAGACAGAGTGTAGCCCTATCAATCATATTACTGACATTGACTCGCCATTTGAAAAGCAGGTCAAAACCGTAGGACGCGCTATGCCCCATACAGAAGTGAAGATCATAGATCCCCAAGGCAATACAGTACCTATTGGAGAACCGGGTGAGATTTGCGCGAGAGGCTACTGTGTAATGAAAGGTTATTGGGGTGATGAGGTTAAGACGAAAGCCACCATAGACGATGAAGGTTGGCTCCATTCTGGTGATCTCGGAGAAATGGATGAAGAAGGCTACGTCACAATAGTTGGTAGAATAAAGGACATGATTATTCGCGGTGGCGAAAACATTTACCCAAGAGAAATTGAAGAAGTCTTGTATCAACATGCGGATGTGTCAGACGCCGCTGTATTCGGCATTCCTGACAACAAATATGGCGAGCAAGTTTGCCTATGGATAAAAGCGAAAGAAAATCGACATATAGACGAAGATCAGATACGCGACTACCTGAAATCCAAACTAGCCTACTTTAAAGTACCCAAATACATCAGCGTAGTGAAAGAGTACCCCATGACAGTAACAGGGAAGCTTCAGAAGTTTAAAATGCGCGAATACATGATAGAAACACTGAAAAAGCAAGCCCTACAAATAATGGGGTCAGAGTCGTGACTCTGAC
>NZ_CACSIH010000222.1:0-13233 GCF_902705805.1 Alteromonas alvinellae
GAGGCGACAACTATCCTGACACAGGGGGATACCCACTACACTGAACGCTACATGGGCAACCCAAATACGGATGACGATGCTTACACTGCGTCATCAGTATTCCCTTACGCAAAAGATCTGAAGGGCGACCTTTTGATTTACCACGGCATGGCAGATGACAACGTGTTGTTTACCCATTCAACAATGCTCTACAAGCACCTTCAAGACTTGGCAATTCCATTTGAAACTATGGATTACCCGGGCAAGAAACACAGCATCCGTGGTAAGCAAACGGGCATTCATTTATACAAAACTATTACTAACTTCTTTAACCGTAACTTGAAAGACTAATACGGTTAGAGCCTGGGGCATGTTGATCTCTGTACATCTAAGCTCAACAAGCCCTAGAAAGCAGTAAAAAGCAAAAAGCGATGCTTATGAAGCATCGCTTTTTTTTGGTCAGTTTAATTAACGCTTATTTTGTGCATGTTTGCGTTGTAGCGCTTTGTGCACTTGCAGGGTGATTAGACTTTCTTTACTTGCTACTTCAAAGCATCTATCAAGTATTACAAATGCAGAAACTAGCTAAACATCTGGGTTGCTAGGTTTTGCTGTACCGCCTGAGCAGACGATGCACTTAGTTCAATCTCAATTGGATCGGCTTTGCCCGATAGCCAAATTTTAAGTTCGGCGTCAGTATCAAAATGCCCTGCCGTCTCAACGATAAACTGCGTAATAGATTTATAAGGTATTGAATGATAGTTCACTTTACGCCCGGTAAGGCCTTGTTTATCAATAAGGATTAGGCGCTTGTTTGTGAATACACTCAAATCGCGCACTAATTTAAACGCAGAGGTAACGGTTTCGTTAGCAGCAAGTATAGGCGTAAGCTCTTCTTGAACATCTGAAGCGCTAGTCTCGCTTGCATTACCCATGATGGTATCAAATAAACCCATGACTTTTCCTTTTAGGCAGAGGCAAGTTTAACTCGCCATTGAACTCTATGCGCCAGCGGCTTGGGTTTATCTAAAGCGAAGCCTTGACCGAAATCTACTTTAAGGTCTCGTAAAACCTCTGCGGTCGAGTTATCGACCACAAACTCGGCCACGGTCTGTTTACCCATACTGTGCGCGATATTATTTATCGCAGTTACTGTAGCATGATCGATAGGATCGTGAACGATATTTCGCACAAAGGAGCCGTCAATCTTAACGTAATCAACATCTAAATTTTTAAGGTAGGTGAACGAGGACATACCTGCACCAAAGTCATCTAAGGCAAAGCTACACCCCAAATCACGTAGTGTAGAAATGAAGTGTTTAGCAGCGCTTAAATTAGTTACCGCTGTTGTCTCTGTAATCTCAAAACAAATTTTCTCAGCAGGTACAGAAGTACTTTGCATACGCTTTGCAATCTTATGCAGCGCCATTTCATCACCCAATGTAATACCCGATAAATTAATCGCGACTTTGCCCACGGTATCGATGTGAGCAGGATTACTTTCAAGGGTTTTAAGGGTGTTATCTACCACCCACATATCCACTTTGTTCATTAAACCGTGACGCTCTGCCAACGGGATAAAAAGCCCTGGACTTATAAGGCCACTGTCTTTTGCATGTAGGCGCAGCAAAATCTCGTAATGCTGAAGCTGGGCGGCCTTTTCTTGATTGGGCACGTTAAGCGGCATGATAGCTTGGCTATACAACTCAAAACCGTCGTTTTGTAATGCGTGGTGCAAGGCATGTAGCACCTGATTTTCACTATCATCAATGGCCATTTGCGAGTCGTTGTCATGAAACACAAAGTAACGGTTTCGCCCCAAGTGTTTGGCTTTGTAACACGCGTTGTCAGCAGCTTTAATTAACGCTTCTGCACTTTGTGTACTCTCGTTTATTTCGATAACGCCAATGCTTGCCCCCACAAAGAACAACTTGTCGTCATAAACGAAACGATAATTTGAAATCGCCAATAAAAGCTTGTCTAGGCGCTTTGTCACCTCATCCAAACTTTGATTGCGAAATATAATGCAGAACTCGTCTCCCCCTATTCGGGCAAGCAGATCTTGCCCATTCACGTATTGCCTAAATATGGTGGAGATTTCTTTTAACAGCTTATCGCCGGCTGGATGACCACAGCTGTCGTTTACTAATTTGAATCGATCCATATCGATAAAGCACATCACGCTTTGCTTGGGGTAAGCGCGAGTCGAATTGATGCTCGCCACTTTTTCAAAATCAACGTGGTTTAAAGCCTTGCTCTCGCCCTGCTGACCAGCCGCTTTATGCGTTTCATCAAGGATCTCTCGCAGTTTTTCATCAAATGCATAGCGATTAAACAGCCCGGTTAACTGGTCATGGTTTGCTTGAAAATACACTTCTTCCTGCAGCGCCAGCTCTTTGGTCACATCACGTGCTATGCCTTCAACGGCAACCAGTAATCCTTGCTTGTCGACAATGGGCGTGTCTGAAAATTCAATCGCTAACGGTTCGCCGACCTTGCCTTGATAATGCACAATATAAGGCTCGGGCTTTTCGCCACGGGCAATGGTTTGACGTATCTCAAACGTCTCGTCAGGTACTTGGCGAACGTACTTCGACTCGTTTGCACAGAAGTCTTCTGCGCTAAACCCTAAAATCTTTTCAATACCTGCGCTCACATACATAAAGTTGTGCTCAACGGTCTTGGTGTAAACAAAGTGGCGGTGCATGCCGTCAACTAAGCGGCGATACTTTTCTTCGCTACGCTTTAAATCGTGCTGGGCGCGAAAACGTTCGGTCACGTCCCTTACGGTTACCGCAATATTGTCACCGGCTTTTACCACCTGAACTTTTATCCATTGAGGCGCAATCTTATCGCTATGAATGGCAAGGTGAGCTTCATAAGGCACGCCAAGTTCAGCAACGTTTTTGGCGTTTTTAAATTCACTGCTTAAACCTAAATAACGCGTTTGCTCGGCTAAGCTCATAGACCGCAATACATCGCATGCACCGCGAAATAGGTAGCGACTGTATGAGTTTGCTTCTACTAGAGAAAAGTCGTCATCTGTTGGCTGATAAATAAGAAGCGCATCAAGGGAGGCTTCGCTTGCGGTGAGGTAACGCTGCTGACTTAAAGACAAATTAACCGCACCTTTAAGCTGCTTGTGCAGCACATAGCTCACTAGCGCTGACATCAACAGCCCAATCATAATAATTAACAAGCCAGCGTTATATGGGCTTAGCTGAGACTGCATGGAAAGGTAAAAATCGCGTTCTAAAAAACTGAACGGCAAAAGTGACACAATGGTGCCATCGTTGACTAACTCACCGCTTTGAAAAAGCGTTGCACTGTCGGCGTTAAGCTGAAAGTTAAACTGTGGGCCTACTAACTCGCCTAACATCACGGTTAATATGGTTTGTACGTCGAACCCCGCCACCAAAAATCCGTGCTCAGGCTCTTGAGGGCTTATGGCCCTGCCCACAACGATAAAGTGATGTTGAGCAGCATCTGAATACAAAAGCGTGCTTTCCAAATCCTCGGACAAACGCGATATGCTGATTCCCAACGCATCCATAGGATGGCCAATAAGGCTGTTGTCTATACGGGTTTTGATACCGGAAGATGGCGTTGCCACCCACGCTATCTCACCGTTAGCATCGACAAATACCAGCGATGAAAAGCCTCGCTGCATGCCCATCAATGACAGGGCTTGCGCATTAAACCAGTCAACTTGGTTTGGCTCAAAGGTGGGCCAGTTTCGCATTAGGTTGTGCAGCGCTTGAATACGTTCGCTTGAGAAAACTTCAAGACTAATTTTTACCTGCTCTGCAACCGACTGCGCTTTAGAAATACGTGCTGCGCGTTCATCGTTTTGGATAAAAACACCAGCTGAAACAAATAAAAAGGTTAGAAAAAGAAACAAAACCGTAGGTAAGGCGTAAATACGATGGTTGTGTTTGCTTAACATGTGCCTGTCTCCGGTAACTTGCGCCGGTATACTAAAGAAGGTTTATGAAATAAATATGAATTGTCTTATGTGGTATAGGCTCTGGCGTTATCTAATAGTATCTGGCACTGTAAGGCTTCCGATTTCCTTTTAGTGCGTAAAAGCCCTTGTCGGCGCTACCCCATTAAAAACTCAAGATGAAAAGAGCGTTACGTAATGAGTATTTCCCCAAATTTCGAAGATATAAAACAAGCCTATGAACGAATAAAAGGCGACGTAAAGAAAACGCCAATTGTTGAATCTTCGTTGCTCAACAAATGGATGGGCAACCGCATTCTGTTTAAAGCGGAGTGCTTACAGACCATTGGGGCATTCAAAATTCGCGGCGCCATGAATTTTTTAGCCCGCTTGAAAGAGGAAGGTCGTTTACCGAAGCATGTAGTTGCCAATAGTTCTGGAAATCATGCACAGGCGGTAGCCTATGCAGCAGCTCACTTTGGTATTAAGGCCACTATTTTTGCGAGTGAGACCATTTCGCCGATTAAAGCTGCTGCTACGCAAAGCTATGGTGCTGAATTAAAACTATTTCCTACCCGTCCAGAAGCAGACGCTGCTGTCGAGCAAGCCTCAAAAGCACCAGACACGGTCTGGATACCGCCGTTTAACCACAAGGATATTGTGGCAGGACAAGGCACGGCAACGTTAGAAGCGCTTAACGAAATTGGTGAGGTGGATGCTGTCTTTGCGCCTTGCGGAGGCGGAGGGTTATTGTCGGGCTCATTGCTGGCAACTCGCGCACTACAGCCAAATGCATTGGTCATTGGCGCTGAGCCTGCCGAGGCGAATGATGCCTCTATGTCGTTGCAAGCTGGTGAGATCATTGCCTTAGACTATGCACCAAATACCTTAGCAGACGGCGCTGCCACGCCTTCTGTTGGCGATGTTACGTTCCCTATATTGCAAGAAATAGATGATTTCTATGAAGTGGACGAGCTGCAAATTGCTTATTGGACCCAATGGCTACATCATTTATTAAAGCTTCATATAGAGCCCACATGTGCGATGACCATGGCTGCAGTAGCGGCTTGGGCTGCCAACACCCCGCCTGGGCAAACCGCTCTTGTTATATTGAGTGGTGGAAACATAAGTCAGGCGAGTATGGCTAAGATTTGGGAGAGAGATTTTTTGCTGCAGCCTCCTATCCTTGACCTTGATGACGAAGATGAACTTGAAGAAACTGAGCGTGTTGAGGCATAGCGTTTTGTTAGCGCACAGCTATCGAAATTTGGACAACTCGGTATAAGAACAAAGAATAAAACAGAAATAAAAAAGGCAGAAACTCACTATGAACTCTACATTGTCGGCACTGACATTTAAAAAGCACTCGCTTTCAAAATTGCTAACCGCAACGTTTGCAACAGCGGCAACGTTAGGTGCTATGACCACCACGCTTACGGTAGATGCTGCAACGCTAGTCGAGAACGTAAAAGGCTATACGTTAAATGAAAGTGGCAAACTGATTACGTTTAAAAACCTTGTCATTGATGAAGGCAAAGTAGTTGCATTAGATATCGACAAAGATAACACGCCTGTCGATAGCACTATTGATGGCAAAGGCAAAGTCATGCTACCCGGGCTTATCGACGCTCACGGGCATTTGCTTGGCTTAGGCGCAAACTTGTTGGAAGTCGATTTGCGAGAAAGTAGCAGTGCACAAGACGCGGCCAAGACAGTTGCCGAATACGCCTTTGCAAATGGACAACAAGCTTGGATTACCGGGCGCGGTTGGAACCAGGAATTGTGGTCTGACAGAGCGTTTCCAACAGCGGCTGATCTAGATAAAGTAATTTCTGACCGACCTGTGGCACTAGCTCGCGTAGACAGCCACGCTACCTGGGTGAACAGTAAAGCGATGGAAATTGCGGGTATAACTAAAGACACCCCATCGCCTGCAGGGGGCGAAATCATTAAAGACGCTGACGGTAATCCTACCGGTGTTTTCATTGATAATGCATCGCAATTAATAGAAGCGCACTTGCCTAAAGCAAGCAGCGCTATTTACGAGCAACAATTACATGCAGCAGGTGAGCACTTACTAGCAAACGGCGTTACGTCAATGCACGATGCTGGCATAGACAGAGACGTTTACGATTTCTATTTAAAAGAAGCGGTAGAAGGTGACTTGCCTGTGCGTATTTATGCCATGGTGAGTGCGACGGATCCTGAATTAAGCACCATGCTAGGCAATGGCACTATTCGCGATAAAGACGACTTTTTATATATTCGTTCAGTTAAAGCTTATGGCGATGGCGCACTAGGTAGCCGAGGCGCAGCATTGCTTGAACCATATTCAGATGCGCCGCATCAACATGGTTTACTGTTAACTCAACCAGAAGACATGACCCAACTGTTTGCCACAGTTATCGGTGCAGGCTTTCAGCTTAACTACCATGCTATTGGCGATAAAGCTAACCATGTTGCACTGAACGAGTTTGAAGCAACGTTTAAGAGTATTGGCGGCAGTGAACTGCGCAACCGCATTGAGCATGCACAAGTGATTGCGCCAGATGACCTAGCCCGCTTTGCTTCGCTAAAGGTTTTACCTTCCATGCAGCCAACTCATGCCACCAGCGATAAAAACATGGCGGAAGATCGACTAGGCAAAGAGCGTATAAAAGGCGCGTACGCATGGAAAACGCTACTCGATTCGGGCATAGCACTGCCTTTAGGCTCTGATTTCCCCGTTGAGCTTGCTAACCCATTTTACGGTCTTCACGCTGCAGTTACGCGCCAAGACAGAAACAATCAGCCCGTAAAAGGCTGGTATACCCACGAAGCGTTAACCATAGAACAAGCCTTTAAAGGGTTTACGTTAGATGCAGCCTATTCAGGGCACATGGAAGATACCTTAGGCACACTAACCCCAGGAAAATGGGCAGACTTTATCTTGGTCGACCAAGATATTTTTACTATTGATGCCAAAGACATTTGGAAAACCGAAGTACACGCTACTTATGTGGCTGGAGAAGAAGTTTTTTCTAAATGAGCAATGATAACAAGAGCCTGTTAACCAAAGGGATTGGCGGCATTGGCGCTGCCCTTTTGGTGTTAAATGGCCTCATTGGGGCGGGCATTTTTGCTCTGCCCGCTAAAATGGCCGCTGAACTTGGCGCTTTCAGCCCCTACATCTTTTTGATTTTTGGCGCGCTAATGCTGGCCATTGTATGGTGTTTTGGGCAGCTAGCGGCGCTGTACCAAGAAACCGGTGGACCTGTGGTATACGCCCAGAAAGGCTTTGGCGACGCAGCGGCGTTCCAAACTGGCTTTATTTACTACTTGGCTCGCGCAACGGCGATTGCCGCCAACATGCACGTGTTATTGCTGTACGCCGGCTATGTGTGGCCCGAACTGAATGCGGGAATAGGCAAGTCATTCGCTATTATCGCGCTTACCACAGCACTAATCGTAGTGAATATTGTCGGCCTTAAGGCCGCCATGCGTTCACTTGATACTATCTCGGTGCTAAAACTGCTGCCTTTCGTGGCGCTTATTGCGGTTGGTTACTGGCAGCTCGATTTTTCTACTGCGCTAGCACGTTCTTCGGAAACCGTTGTGCCAGCATTTGACACCATATCTGCCGGTGCCCTACTTACGCTTTACGCCTTTATTGGTTTTGAAACGGTAGTGGTCACAAGCGGCGAGACCAGTTCGCCGAAAAAGACCATACCTCGGGCTTTAATGCTTACGGTTTCAGGTATTGCCATATTTTACTTTTGCGTACAGTGGCTTTATTGGCACACAGTAGGGCCTGCAGAGTCGGATAGTGCACCGCTTATCGCACTCGCCAATATGATATTTGGCGAAACTGGGGCGCTTATAATGACGCTAACCGCCGTGGTGTCGGTTGCCGGTAACTTACTGGCAAATATGATTTCTACGTCTCGGCTAACGTTCTCTATGGCGCAGCAGTCACTTATTCCAGGTAAACTCGGACAGAAGTTAGGCGAGATTCATGCGTCCTTTGCTACCCCAGCTGTTTCCATATCAATACTGGGAATATTTGCAGGAGCTATGGCACTTAGCGGTAGCTTTGTGTGGCTGGCTATTTCAAGCGTGCTTGCCCGGCTTGTGGTTTACGCCGTGTGTGTAGTGGTGCTGATAAAAGCGCATCGGGCTTCATTGCAGAGCGCTACTTCACAAAGCAGCATGCATCAAGATACTTCTGAGAAAGACGCTTACCTTAAAGGTTCTGCAGGCCCATTCGTCAGCCCTGTAAACCTGTTTCGACGTCTGATACCCTTTGTCGCACTAGGGGTTTGCGCATGGTCTATTGCACAGTCGTCAACCAACGCATGGCTATTTTTACTGGGAGAATTAGTGGTTGGCGCACTTCTTTATTTTTTTTATTTCGCTCCAAGCAACAAAGAATCAAAAGGTTAAACAGTGGAAATTCAAGTTATACCCGTTACGCCCTTTGCCCAAAACTGTTCTTTAATTTGGGACTCATCCACTAAAAAAGGCGCGTTTGTCGACCCAGGTGGCGACGTTGAAACGTTAATTGAAGCTGCTACAAATAAAGGAGTGAGTATAGAAAAAATCATACTTACTCATGGACACTTAGATCATGTAGGTGGCACTGTCGCCATCGCAGAACATTACGGTGTACCTATTGTAGGGCCTCATATTGGCGACAAATTTTGGTTAGATGCCCTTATGCAGCAAAGCCAGATGTTTGGCTTTCCACCCGCTCAACCTTTTATTCCCAACGAGTGGTTAAACGACAACGATACCATTTCAGTGGGCAATTTAACGCTAGAAGTGCTGCATTGCCCGGGTCATACACCTGGTCATGTCGTGCTGGTAGAACGCTCAAGTAATCGCGTTATTGTGGGGGATGTCATTTTCGCAGGCTCTATTGGCAGAACTGATTTCCCACAAGGTAATCATCAGCAATTAATAGACTCGATTAAACAGAAAATTATGGTGTTGCCGGATGATATGACGATTTACCCGGGTCACGGACCAACCACTACGGTTGCAACCGAAAAGGCCACGAACCCTTATGTTTCGGGTCAATTCGGATAAAACCTCACGTTGTATCAGCGGTTAAAGAACAAAGAGGCGAGGTGCGTTGAACAAGCTTTTGCTTGTTTCGCCCTCGCTTTTCTCTTATTTAACGCCTACTTATTTAACGCCTGCCACATGCAAGCTTGAAGCGATAAGTAACAGACCTTACCAACTAATGCTTATTCGTATGCACCGCTAGCATAATGCAATTCATAGCTGTGGCTATAAATTTCGAGGATGTTGCCAAACGGGTCTTCCATGTAAATCATGCGGTAAGGCTTTTCACCCGGATAATAATAACGCGGCGCCCTCATTCGCTTTTTACCACCAGCAGCGACAATCTTCTCAGCCAAGCCTTCAACATCTGGGTCTTGAACACAGAAATGAAAGATACCGGTTTTCCAATATTCAAAGTTGTTTTCTGGGTTCTCTTGGTTGCTGAACTCAAAAATTTCAACACCAACACGATCACCTGTTGAAAGGTGAGCAATGCGGAATTTCCCCCAACCTGGACCAAATACATCGGTACACATTTCACCAATGGCCGAGTCATCTTCAACAATCTCGGTTGGCTTCATGATGAGGTACCAGCCAAGTACTTCGGTATAAAATTTCACGGCAGCTTCTAAGTCAGGTACTGAAATTCCAATATGAGAAAACGTACGTGGATACGGTGTTTTTACTGCTTCAGTCATCACTTACTCCTATGTAGTGCAAGTTATCAAAATGGCTTAAGCGGCGGCCTTTTCAAGAAGGCCAACTCGAACACCGCTTAAGTGAATGTGCATACATAGTAGCTAGACAAAGATTAAACATGAAATTATGATATTTTTTAAATTTAATAATTTTAAATTATAGAAAAATGATAAACCCTATTTGGCTAGACACCTTTATCACGTTAGTAGAAACGGGGAACTTTACGCGCACCGCAGAGCAACGATTTATGACGCAGCCAGGCGTAAGTCAGCACCTTAAGAAACTGGAAGAGGTATGTCAGTGTGAATTAGTCGTCCGTTTAGGCAAGGGCATTCAGCTAACTGAACAGGGCCAGCGTGTGTACCACTATGCCAAGGACAAGCAGGAAAAAGAGCAAGATTTTATTGCCAGCTTAAAGTTTGACGCCCCTTTTGAAGGTAAGTGCATAGTGGCCTGCTCAGGCGCGATTGCTCAGCGTATTTACCCTGCTCTGCTGGCACTGCAAAAGCAGCATAGCGCGCTTAATATTCACGTGGAAGTCGCACCTCGTCGTACTATTTTGTCAGGCATTGCGAACAATACGCTGGAGCTTGGCATTGTGACAAACCAGCCAGAGAGCGAAGATATACATAGTGAGTATTTAGGCGAAGAAGCATTGGGGCTTATTCTACCGCGTAGCCTACCTGATGCGCTTGCTGCGCAGATTCCTGAGTTATCTGAAAACGCACAGGGTTTTATTTCGGATTCAGGTTCAGGTTCAGGTTCGGGTTTGGGTTCGGGTTTGGGTTCGGGTTCGGGTTCGGGTTCGGGTTCGGGAGCAAAAGTAGCAAGCGTATCTGGAAAAGCAAAGAGCAAAACTGATGATGCTAGTTCGTTAAAAGACATCCTTAACCATCTAGGGCTTATTAATCACCCTGATGCTATGCACTACTTGCAGCGCTATTTTAACGATTGCGGAGAAGCTGAGTTAGCCAACATTAATCCGAATAAGCTACCTCATACCGGCTACATCAACCAACTTTCGCAAATTCTGCTGCCGGTAAGCGAAGGGTTAGGATACACTGTGCTACCCACTAGCACACTAGACTTTGTGTCTTTTGCCGACAAACTTACTGTCTACAAAGCAAAAAATGAAGTAACCGAGCCCCTATACAGTGTTCAAACACCCCACAGCGCTCTACCCGCCCGCTACCAAGCAGTTAAACAAGCCATCACCCAAGTATTGGGTTAAAAATGGGTTCAGAGTACATTATCGATCAAGCTAACCTGAGTATTGGGGTCAGAGTACATTATTACGCTGGGTTACTAACTCAGCGCCGAGCTTTTTGAGAGCGGGGCAATTAAAGTTACTCTGACCCCACAATTCGTGATTAGTCGTGAAGCGATGGATCTGGTGCAACCATTTCGGCTTCTTTTTTGTGTTCAGGGACATCCACTTTACCCGAGGCTATGACTTCGCCTTCCTGCCATAACTTCCACTCGCCCCGTTCGTAGATATCCCACTGTTCATCGTTTGTTAGCGGTTCAGTAGCAATAATGCTCACTACATCTTTTGGCGTGGTTTCAGCTGCAAAATCAATTTCCACCTCTACATCACTCAAACAAGCGGGGCCAAAAGGTGCTCTGCGGGTAATGCTAGCTAACTTTGTACTACAGAAGGTAAATAACCAGTCGCCATTGCTCAGTAAGCAATTGAATACACCTTGCTGAGCGTACTCCTTTGCAAGTGAAACTAACTTTTCAGCTAACTGCTCAGGCATAGCGTCTCGAGGGAGGTTTTGCCTAACGTTATTCATAATATCGCAGAAAAGCTCTTCGCTATCGGTATCCCCAACTGCTTCGTAAACACCCGTCCGGCGCGAGAAATTAGGTAGTTGTCCGTTGTGCGCAAACACCCAGTATCGCCCCCACAGTTCGCGAGTAAAGGGATGCGTGTTAGCTAAGTTAATGTTACCCACATTAGCCTGACGAATATGGCAAATCGCATTCTTGCTTTTTATAGGCAACTTCGAAACAAAGTCTGCGATGGGTGATGTGGCGCAAGGCTCGGGATCGTGAAACATACGCACGCCCTTCCCTTCATAAAAAGCAACGCCCCAGCCGTCTTTATGCGGCCCTGTTTCACCACCGCGGCGAGTCAGCCCGGTAAAACTAAAACATAGGTCAGTAGGAGTGTTCGCACTCATGCCTAAAAGTTCACACACAACGTTTATCACCTATAGCAGTTATTTCATTAAGTATGTCGAGAATACGCAAGCACTCGAGCCGAATCAATTCGACATTGGTCCGTAATAAAGGAGAAGCGGCAGACTTTACAACTCATTCACCTTTTTAAAGCCAATGACCTTCATATCACTTTATTTTAATTGAATTGCGTAAAAACGTCCGTTTTATGTTTACCTCCCCTTTCATTTGCGATAAATAATAATGATAATCAATTACAAACAAACTATTCTTTCATATATATGATGCGCTACCACTCTTTCTCGATTTATTCGCACTTCGTCATTGTTATGTGTTCGATGTTATTACCTTACACTTCTTTTGCTAACGAGGTTTCGCCTTCAACTCATATCGCTAACACTGGGAACTACGAGGTAAATCAAACCTTTAAGCATTTATTAAGCGAACATCAAATCGTGGCAATTGGTGATATACACGGCTCCGCAGCACCGACCGAGCTCTTAATCAACGCTCTGTCTGATCGTGATATCTTTGAGAGTGTCGACGTTATTGTGACTGAGTTCGGTAATAGCCATTACCAGCCCGAGTTGGATGATTATCTGCTTAACCCCAATACAAAGGTTTCACTGCAAGAGTTAGAGCCTTTGTGGCAGGACAGTATTTATTTTATGGCGTGGCAATATGAGCATTACCGACATTTTGTGCAGACACTAAGGTTACTCAATGCATCGTCAAACCATAAAGTGCGCATAGCTCTAGCTGAACCAGAGTTTAAATGGGAAGGATTGAGCAAAGAGCAATGGCAGTCTCTCACCAAAACACGCATTGTTAACTATGAAAAAACTGTGAAGCAGATAGCTGAACAAAAAGATAAAGCGATTCTTCTGTTTGGCGCAATGCATACATTAAAGCAACCGGTGTCGTTAAAGCGCGGGGAAGCAATCAATGAGTTTGTGCCCTTTACTTCTAAGCTTAAGGACCTAAATATTGCGACAATATGGACCCATTTTTCTACATCGACAATACCTGACATTTCTACTCCTACGCTCGTTTTGCTTAACGAAAAGAATGAATTGAACTCCCCTTTATCCAGCGTTTCAGCACGATTTGCAGACGGCACAAATCAAAAGCTTTCAGACGTTGCTGACGCATACTATTACCCAGGCCCTTTGGACCGACATGCGCCAGTGCCTTTACGTATTAAACGAGACAGCCAGTGGCACCACGAGATGAATCGACGCGCCGCAATAGTTGACGAACGAGTCTCAACACAAATCGCTAAGCAATTAGCTGAATGGCAAGCCGAAACCGACTAGCAATACGAAATTATGGGGTCAGAGTACTTTTTTAGTAATGTACTCTGACCCTGAGGGATCCCCACG